>JAJBWA010000027.1:0-19247 GCA_031935845.1 bacterium
AAATGACTATCACCATCATCAGGGCAAGCGCCAGCGCTATTGCAGATATCGAGAACGACATTATGTCCACGGTCTTTCCGGCCAGTGACACGGCCGTATTCAGGATCCTGAGGACCAGAAGCACGCGGCCTTCCTTCTCGCATCCGGCGCATCGGGCGAACATGTAGTCACGTCCGAACGGGACAAGCGACCACCAGCCCTTGATTCCGGATTTCCGGAGAAGGGGCCAGAGTCCGACGATGAAGCAGACTTCGAGTATGATCCACCAGTCTGCGCTTCCGAAATACAATATGGCTGCTGTTTTGAGTACGTTCTGCATCAGCTACCGATTATAAGGGTTATTGCGCGCGCATTTCAATTCATGTTTTGAATTCCGATTGATTGATGATATAATCCATTGAAGGACAGGAGGGCATCATATGGCTCAGGAAAAGGGCGAAGGCCTGTACAGGGAGAAGGTTCTCAAGAAGATTTCCACACCGGAGCAGCTTACGGACTGCCTGCGTGTTACCAATCCGTCCGTGTGGATAATCCTGGCGGCCGTTGTCCTTCTGCTTGCCGGCCTGTTCGTCTGGGCATCGGTTGCCACCATCGAGACCTCCATGGATGCAGAGATAAAGTTCGCCAGAAACTACGGGGAGATGGAGTTCACGTCACAGAACGGAAGCAACGTAAGGGCCGGCCAGAAGGTAATCGTCGGCAGCCGCACGTTCACCGTTTCACTGGTGTACAAGGCAGAGAACGGCCATATCTTGGCCTATGTTGAAGGCGAGATGCCTGACGGGGAATATGATGCGTGGATCCAGATAAGGGCCGAGCACCCGATTGATTTCCTGTTCGGGAGGTAAGTCCGGATGAAGGTTGCCGATGTCCCCGTCATAATGCAGATGGAAGCCCTCGAATGCGGTGCCGCGTCGCTGGCCATGGTCATGGCCTACTACGGCAAATGGGTTCCGCTTGAGCAGGTGCGCTCCGACTGCGGCGTTTCCCGCGACGGTTCCAATGCCAAGAACATCTACATGGCCGCCCAGCATTACGGGATGGAAGTCAGGGCCCGCAGGATGAGTCCTGAGCAGATCCGGGAGGAGGGATTCTGCCCGTGCATCGTCCACTGGGACATGAACCACTTTGTGGTGGTGAAGGGCTTCAGGGGCAACAGCGTCTACATCAACGATCCTGCAAGGGGATCGCTCAAGATTTCGTGGAAGGAGTTCGATGAATCGTTCACCGGCATAGTGCTGTTCGCAACCCCGTCAAAGGATTTCGTACCCGAGGGCGGGCCCAAGAGCGTGCTGAAGTTCGCAAGAAAGAGCCTTTCCGGCGCAGGTGCCGCTCTGGTGTTCGTGGCGCTGACCACGATCATCTTCTACCTGTTCGGCATCATCAATTCGGTCACTTCAAGGATATTCATAGACCGCATCCTGTCCGGATACAACGAGGACTGGATGTATCCGTTCGTACTTGTGCTGTCCGGCCTGGCCGTCATAGAACTAGTGGTTGTATGGGTACGGGCAATCTACCAGCTCAAGCTCAACGGCAAGATGACCATAGTGGGCGGTACCTCGTACATGTGGAAGGTGCTTCATCTTCCCATGGAGTTCTTCTCGCAGAGGATGGCCGGCGACATCCAGATGAGGATAGGGATGAGCGAGGGCATAGCCACAACGCTGGTGGAGACGCTGGCCCCGGTGGTTCTTGATACGGTGATGATGATCCTCTATCTGGTGCTGATGATCCGCTACAGCCTGATCCTCACGGCAATCGGTGTGGGGTCCGTGCTGGTCAACATCTTCCTGGCACAGCTGATTTCCCGCAAGCGAGTGAACATGACGCGCGTGAGGCTGCGTGATGCGGCCATGCTCGAGTCCACCACGGTCAACGGGATTTCGATGATAGAGACCATCAAGTCCAGCGGCGCCGAGAACGGTTACTTCCAGAGATGGGCCGGCTTCCAGGCATCGCTTAACAACATCGATTCAAGGATGACCAGGACGTTCAACCTCCTGGGTCTGGTCCCGCAGGCGCTTGAGAAGCTCACCCAGTACGCAGTTCTGGTCCTGGGCGTGTGGCTTGTTCTGGAAGGACAGTTCACCCTTGGTACCGTGGTCATGTTCCAGGGCTTCGTGTCCAGCTTCATGTCTCCGGCGATGACGCTCATCGGAGCAGGCCAGACCATCCAGGAGATGCGCACCCAGATGGAGCGCATGGAGGACGTCATGGAGTATCCGGACGATCCCAACGTGCTGGACAATCCGGCCATCGAGGAATCCACGATTACGAAGCTGCACGGGGATGTGGAGCTCAGGAACGTGACGTTCGGTTATTCCAAGCTGGCTGAGCCCGTGATAAAGGACCTGTCCCTCAGGCTTGAACCCGGAAAGAAGATAGCCCTCGTGGGATCTTCGGGGTGCGGAAAGTCCACCATCGCCAAGCTGATCACGGGACTGTACAACCCCTGGAGCGGGGACATACTGTTCGACGGAAAGCCCAGGAGCGCCTATCCGCACGACATGATGGTGGGCTCGATTGCGGTAATAGACCAGGACATCACGTTGTTCGAGGGAAGTGTGGCGGACAACATCAAGATGTGGGACAGCACCATACTGGACTTCGAGATGATAATGGCGGCAGTGGATGCCCGCATCCACGACGACATAGTCCGGATGCCCGGAGGCTACCAGCACATGCTGGCATCGGGCGGAAGGGAGCTTTCGGGCGGCCAGAGGCAGAGGATGGAGATTGCAAGGGCACTTGCCCTGGACCCGTCCGTGCTGATTCTGGACGAGGGCACAAGCGCCCTTGACGCAAAGACGGAGTATGAGGTAATCAACGCCATAAGCGAGCGCGGCATCAGCTGCATCTTCGTGGCACACAGGCTCTCCACGGTGAGGGACTGCGACGAGATCATCGTGCTGGATCGTGGAGAGGTCGTGGAGCGCGGAACGCACGCAGAGCTCATGGAAAAGGCCGGTCTGTATCATGACCTGGTGAAGAACGAGTAGGTGGGAATATGGGATGGTTTGACGAACAGATAAACGAAAGACGCCAGGCTGACCAGCGGCTGCTGGAGGATTCCTTTGTAGGAATCACCCGTATCCTCATGGGAGACAGGGATGCCGTGAGGCTCCTCGAGTCACGCATGATCGCCAAGAACTCGCTGGACGAGATAGTCAAGTTCTATCACCTCAGGCCGGTGGACCTTCCGGACGATATGGAGGACGGCGCCGAGCAGCTGGACTACTGCCTGCGTCCGCACGGGATAATGAGGAGGGCTGTCGAGCTGTCGGGCAACTGGTACAGCAGTTCGTTCGGGCCCATACTTGCATACATGAAGGACTCCGGCACGGCCGTGGCGCTGATTCCGGCTCCCATCCGCGGCTACCGCTTCAGGGACCCGGAGAGCGGCAGGATGCTCAGGCTCAACCGCAGGACATCTCAGCTGTTCGCTTCACAGGCGCTGTGCTTCTACAGGCCGCTTCCCGACAGGAAGCTGTCGGTGGGGGACCTCATCACGTACATGCGTGAGAGCATATCGCTTTCTGATGTCGTGTCCGTAGTGGCCCTGACGCTGCTGATGACGCTTGTGGGTGTGATAATCCCAAGGGTGATCAAGCAGATCACGGGTTTCGTGCCTGATTCGGGAAGCACCATGGCGCTGGGCGGGTTTGCAATCACGCTGCTGTGCCTGTATATGTCGTCACAGCTGATCAGGAGCATCAAGGATCTCGTGGCCAAGCGCATAGAACTCAAGACATCAGTGGGCGTGCAGGCGTCCATGATGATGCGCATCCTGAGTCTTCCGGCAAGCTTCTTCCGCAAGTACAGCCCCGGTGAACTCAAGAGTCGTGCGAACTCCGTGAACCAGCTGTGCTCCCTGATACTCGGCCTGATTCTGGGATCGTTCCTGGGTGCCGCATCCGCACTGCTGTATCTGACGCAGGTGTTCAGCTATGCCAGGCCACTGATGGTGGCCACCATAGTGATCGTTCTGGTCACGGTGCTGTTCACGTTGATTTCGGCCAAGGTGCAGACATCCGTGAACAGACGCAGATATGAGGCCGAGGCCAAGGAATCCGGCATGTCCTATTCGGTGATCACCGGAGTCCAGAAGGCCAAGACCACAGGTTCCGAGAAACGCCTGTTCGCCAGATGGCTCAGGCTGTACACCAAGAGCATGGAGCTTGCGTACAATCCTCCGAGATTCCTCAAGCTGAACTCGGTGATAAGCAAGGCCATATCGCTGTTCTCGCTTATAATCATCTATTACATTGCCGCCAGGCACGACATCACGCCGTCATCTTATCTTGCGTTCTCCGCCGCCTACGGCGCAATCCTGGGCAGTTTCTCGTCACTGACGGGCAACGCGGCGTTTGCCACGGCCAAGATCAAGCCTATCCTGGAGATGGCCCGCCCGTTCCTGGAGACGGAGCCTGAGGTGACCGAGGGCAAGGAAGTCATCACCAGACTGTCGGGAGACCTGGAGATGAGCCATGTCAGCTTCCGCTACAGCGAAGACACCCCCAACGTCCTGGATGATCTTTCCATGCACATAGGCAAGGGCGAGTATGTCGCCATAGTCGGCAAGACGGGGTGCGGCAAATCCACGCTGATGAGGCTGCTTCTGGGATTCGAGAAACCCGACAAGGGATCCATCTTCTACGACCACAAGGACATAAACAGCGTTGACCTGGGCTCATTGAGAAGAAAGATAGGAACTGTCACGCAGAACGCGCAGCTGTTCCAGGGCGACATCTACTCCAACATAGTGCTGTGCGCACCGCAGCTGAGCATGAAGGCCGCATGGGAGGCCGCGGAGAAGGCCGGCATTGCAGACGACATCCATGCCATGCCCATGGGCATGCACACGATGATATCCGAAGGCGCAGGCGGAATCTCCGGCGGACAGAGGCAGCGCCTGCTGATAGCACGCGCAATAGCCCCCAAACCCAGCATCCTGTTCTTCGACGAGGCCACCAGCGCCCTGGACAACAGGACTCAGAAGCAGGTTTCCGAGGCTCTGGACAAGATGGGATGCACCAGGGTCGTAATCGCCCACAGGCTCAGCACCATCCGTCACTGCGACAGGATCCTGGTGATGGACGGCGGAACGATTGCCGAAGAAGGTTCCTACGAGGAGCTTCTGGAGAAGGGCGGTTTGTTCAAGGAGCTCGTGGAGCGCCAGATGCTGGAGAAAAAGCACTGACAACACAGGCCCCATCTGTGTTATGATTACTCCATGCTGAAGTCAATCTTAAAAATACTTGCCGATATAATGTTCGGTGGTGCCGTGTTGTGGCGGGTTGTAATCTCATCCATCCGGATATTCGGAATGTGGGGACTCTTTGCCAAATGCGGGGTCAAGCCCTGGAAGGCGCTGATTCCGTTTGTCAGGGAGTACAATCTGGCTCTCTGCGCCGACCATGAGATGGAGGGAAGGGCATTGGCCGTCATTTCGGTCCTGACCACAGTCGACAATCTGATTGCGGACGGAATCGGAGTCAGGTTTCCTACAATCCTGGTCCTCTTGCTGGGAAGCATTTCCCTTGCCGCAGTGGTTGTCAACCTGGTCTACTCCATCAGGGTGTCCGTGGGTCTGTGCGAGATCTTCAGGCGCAAGAAGAAATGGGTATGGATGTGGTTCCTTCTTGAAAGCATTACCGTGGTGATCTGGGGTTGGTCCAGGAAGTTCCAGCCGTCGGTCAAGGTCGAAGGCATGCGCAAGGAAGCCCTCAAGCTCGTCAAGGGCAAGGCGGGCGCCGCTGCGTTGGGAGACGGTCTTTCCATAGAAATCAGGGAGCGTACCGTCACCGAGTTCTTCCACAAGAAGTACCTGCTGCGTGACATCGCCATGAACATCCAGCCGGGTCACATGGTCCTTCTTCTGGGTGGTTCCGGAGCCGGAAAGACCACGTTCCTCAACGCCGTGAACGGCTATGAGAAGGCAAAGGCAAAGATCCTGCTCAACGGCAAGGATGTCTACAGCGACTATAAGAAGATGCAGTACCAGATAGGTTTCGTGAACCAGCAGAACCTGATCCGCGGCAAGGACACCATCATGCATACCATGGACGATGCCGCACTGCTCAGGCTGCCGACAAACGTTGCCGAGAAGGACCGCAAGGACCGTGAGAACGAGGTTCTTGACATATTCGGTCTCGGGCCCAGCAAGAACAACCACGTGGAGAAGCTCTCGGGCGGTCAGCTCAGGCGTCTTTCCATCTCAATGGAGTTCGTCTCCAACCCGGCCCTGTTCATTCTGGACGAGCCGGATTCGGGACTTGACGGCGTCATGGCTCTGGGTCTGATGGCCCAGCTCAGGAAGATCGCCGACCAGGGCAAGATAGTAATCGTCATCACACACACGCCGGACAGAGTCATAGACCTGTTCGATGATGTCATAGTCCTTGCAAAGGACAAGCAACGCACCGGACGTCTTGCGTACTTCGGAAGCATCGAGGATGCGCGCAAGTTCTTCGGACGCAGCAGCATGGAGCTGATAGTCAGGGCCATCAATCCCAAGGATGCCGGAGGAGAAGGTCTGGCTGACGAGTACATCAAGAAGTATGCGGAGGTGTGCAATGGCTGAGAAAGTCGAGAAAACCGTCAGGGCTCCGAGATACAGGGGCAGGATAGAGCAGGTGGGAATCTGCTTCGTCAGGCTGCTCAGGATGTTCGTCTATCAGAACGACTGGAAGCTACTTCCCATGTCCGTCATAATCGCCGGTCTTGTCTCTCTGGTGGTCAGGAACGATTTCTTCGTGACCATGGAAGGAACTCTCAAGGGCGCACTGGCCCTCAGCTGCGTGGCAATCTGGAACGGATGCTTCAACTCCGTCCAGGTCATCTGCCGCGAGAGGGAGATAATCAAGAGGGAGCACCGCTCCGGACTGCACATATCGTCCTACATCGTGTCGCACATGATGTATCAGGCGCTGCTGTGCCTGGTGCAGTCGGGACTGACCATCTACATCTGCGTAGTCATGGGAATCAAGTTCCCTGCAAAGGGAATCCTGACTCCGCTCATGATCTTCGATGTCGGAATCACCGTGTTCCTGATTTCCTATGCATCCGACATGATTGCGCTGTGGATTTCCACTCTGGTGCACAATACCACCACGGCCATGTCCATCATGCCGTTCCTGCTGATCATGCAGCTTGTGTTCTCCGGCGGAATCTTCACGCTTCCTTCGTGGTCCGACGGATTGTCCAAGCTGATGATCTCCAACTACGGCGTCAAGTGCATCGCGGCCCAGGCGGACTACAACAACCTGCCCATGGCCACCGCATGGAACACGCTGGTAAAGCTCAAGAATACCGACATAGACGGCAATTTTACCATAGAGCAGATCCTCGATATGCTCGGACCTGAGAACGATGACCAGTACATCAAGGCCGTCAGGGCACAATCCGTGGACGAGCTTACCCTCAGCTTCCTTCAGCTGGTGGCTCCGGAAGATGCCGAGACCCTGATGACTTACATCAAGTCAGCCGATGGAACGGCAGGTGAAGGGGAGAAGACCATAGGAGATGTCATTGACGCGTTCCGCAGGTCGGACATCTATGCCAGGACCAAGGACAAGACCATTCACATCAAGGTATCCGTGTGGAGCCTGATAAAGATAATCGGAGAGGAGAAGGTGAAGGATTTCCTCCAGAACAAGGCGGCAATCACCCAGCAGAAACCTTACTACGAGAAGGATTCCAAGCTGATAGCCGGCTACTGGCTGCGCTTCATCCTGTTCATCCTTGCCTTCGGTGCACTGTCCGTCATCACGCTTGAGTTCATAGACAAGGACAAGAGGTGATCTTTGCCGCTTGAGAAGCTCAATATAACGGATCTGACTCCCGCGCTGATGGAAAAGCTGATTCAGCCGGCCGATGAGGCCGGCATAGTCAGCTGTGCGCGGGACCTGGGTTATGAGATTCCCGATGACATCCTGCACCGCATTGTCTTCATGAAGAAGAGATACGGGTCCGTGATGGCCGATGCTCCCGCACCACGCTGTTTTCCGTTCGAGACAGGCGAGATGATGTTCGATCCCTTTCAGGGAGACGAGTGAGCAATGATGACCATTGAAGGCACCTGCAGTACGGCCATATGCTACGGAACCACCATACGGGAGGAGGCTGTCTCGATCATAAGGGAAATCTGCAGCCATGAGTTTGCCCGCGGACGCAGGATAAGGATCATGCCTGATGTCCATCCAAGCGGACGTCTGACCGTAACGGGCTTCACCATGACGCTTGAAGAGCCTGTGGTCCTGGCTCTGGAATACCCGGCAGGATGCGGTGTCCGCTGTTCCATGCTAGAAGATACCGGCAGCATTGATTTCCACCTGCTTGATGAAGTATGTCACCTGTTTCCGGCTTCAGGAGGAGAGTCCCTGCTGGTGCCGGCCTATGACTATGACTTTTCCGCCCTCAGGTGCTACGGATCCGTCAGGGACCACTATCTGTGGCCGACATCACTGGGAATCCTGGGCGGCGGCAATCATTTCATAGAGCTGGACCGTGATGAAGACGGGCACCTGTATCTTGTTGTCCACAACGGGCTGGGAGCATTGGGAGTACCTGTACTCAGTTACTACCTTGATAAGGTTCTGTCCGGGAAAAGGAAATCCGTCACTCTGGAGGATACTTTTCTATATGGAAAGGACATGGATGACTATCTCCATGACATGGAAATAATTACCGATGTCTGCAGGGTAAACCGCAGGTATATTTCAGACAGAATCATTTCCGAGATGGGATGGAAAGTCCGGGACGCCTTTGACTCATGCCATCACCATACGGACAGGACCGACGGCATCATCCGCCACGGGGCTGTGCCTGCCCACAAGGGGCAGCGCGTCATAATCCCGGTGAATGCAATGGAAGGGACGATCCTGGGAGTCGGCAAGGGCAATCCCGAGTGGAACTATTCGGCCCCGCACGGCGGAGGCAGGATCCTCAGCCGCAGGGAGGCAAGGGAGAAACTGAGTCTTGATGAATACCGCAGTTCCATGCAGGGTGTCTATACCACAACGGTAAGCGGGCTCAACATAGACGAGGCTCCCGCCGTCTACAAGAGCATGGACGAGATAGCCCGGGCCGTGAGTGAAACGGTGGAGATACGGAGCATACTGAGACCTCTGTACAACTACAAGGGGGCCTAGGGCCTTACTGCAGATTGAATATCTCTATCCTGTTGCCGAGTATCCTGCCCTTGATGTTCCAGATCAGCTCTTCGTAGAGGATTCCCATGTATTCATCCATGGTTTCGATGAACATCACCGTTGCCGGATCATTCGCGTCATCGGAGATTCCTTCTTCTTCCATGTATTTTGCAAGCTGTTCCAGAAGCTGTGCGCTTCTCTCCTTCTTCAGGCTGAGTATGGTTGTTGAGTTGTTGTATTCAGTGACTTCGGTCACCAGGCTCACGCTGTCGTTCATGTACTGCTCGGCTGCAGTCGCCCATGCCTGCTGGGCTTCCGCCACGTTCTGGCCCAGCTGCAGTATCTCGAGCTGAATCTTCTCGGAGCTTTCACGGTCCAGTTCCTCCAGGACACTGTTGTAGACTTCCTCATCCTTATAGATTTCCCTGAGCCTTTGCTTGTCCTTTTCTGAAACGGAAGAGGGCTTGCTGCTCCAGGATCCGCTCATGGTGATGGTAGGGCCTGTTCCCCATGGTGCGTTTTCCACAAGAAGGGGATCATACATCGATCTCACGGTAAGGTTGATGTTCAGGTTTCCCGTGGAGAATGAAGCACCCACTTCGCCGTTGACCGCAGTAGCCTCGTAAGCCTTGGCCTCCCTGAACTTGATGGAGGGCTCGACACTTGCGGTAAGCGTCAGTGAACTGCTGCGTCCGGTTGCTGCCTCCAGCTTCTGCTCCGCAGTATAGAGTTCTGCAAGTCTCTGACGTACCGTAAAGCTATTCTCGATGTCCGGAACGAACTCCAGCTTGCTGGGAGCACAGTAGTCCACCTCTACGTATTCTGTGCCGTAGATCTCCCGGAACTCGGCCTTCTTGTCCGTGAAAGCCTTATCCTTCTGCTCCAGGGAAACCTCCATGACCTCGATGTCATTGCGGCGCTTTGATTCCTCTGCGGATCCCGACTTGATGACGCCGTTTGCCAGATCATCCTCCAGCTTATGCTTCTGGGCCTGAACCTTCAGGTACATGTCGGTCTCTTCGGCGGACAGCGTCAGGAGCGTGATGACGTCGTTGAGGAAGCGGTTCTCGAAACCAAGCAGCATTATCCTGAAGCTGTTGGAAGTGGCTTCACCGCTCAGGCCTGCCATGTAGTCCTTGTCGTTCCAGCTCTTGAATTCGTATTTCTTGGAAACTCCCAGCCTGAGGTTCAGGGGAAAGATATTGCTGTCCTCCGGAAACGGAAGGGTGAATGTCTCCGTGGAGACCTTTCCGTCAAAGGAGAGTCCGTTGTCGTAGGTGGGTGATGTGAACGATACCGACACGGAAGGGTACTTGAGGCCTTTGGTGACGGGAGTGAACTCAAGGCCGTCTACGTTCACGTTCCATGTGAAGGCCCTGTTGGTGGTGCCGGCAAGGTCGTTTATCAGGCTGTTTTCCATCTGGGCCTTGATGGAAAGGTAATCCAGCGAATTCAGCTTGACCTCGGCAAAGAGGTCATCTACCGACATTTCCCATGCCTCGTCCTCAGCGGAGAGGGGACAGATGATGATCAGGATCATCAGCATCATGATGTACAGGACTTTTTTCTTCATGCTGGTATGATACAACAACAACGGACCGCCCTCAATATGAGAACGGTCCGCTGAAAGAATCCATGGCAGGAAACAGAAATCGGTTCAGTAATGCTTTCCCTGTTGACGGACTGCCTGGGGGTCCGGGAAAGCAATCAGGCTACCCTCGTACGGGATGTTCCGTGCCATGGACGGTAATTGATCGGATTGCTTTACGTGACGACCCTCGACTTATCACGGTCGTCATCGTACCAGACGGAGTACATTGTTCCGTTTTCGTCATAATAGAACTTGTAGTAGCCGCCGGAGACTTTGTCCAGCTCCTCCGGAGAGAGGTCACCGACCTGTCCCGACATCTTGAGGATTGCGTCTACGTCCTTGTCCGATACATCAAAACCCTTTGCCTTTGCAAAAGCGAGGATCTCCTCTCTGGTCTTGAGTGAAGTGAGTTTTCTGATTCCATCCTTGTCAAGTTTCTTGATAAGCGGTTTTGCCATATCCGTTTCCTCCCGAAAAGTTTTTTATCCCACACCAAATATAACAGGAAAACCGGAAAAGGCAAGAAAAATCCGTTTTTCCGTCCTGAACTGCGTTTGAACGTGTATAATGCACGCATGCAGAAGACGGTACTTTGCGTCATGTCCACGTTCGATCTTGACATGAACGTCCTTGATACGATGATTCCCCCATCGGAGGATATCTCCCGCTATGTGGTGTTCCACGGCGATGGACTTTTCGATGAATACACAGGTTCTCCGGCCCGTGCGCAGGAGCTGCGCTCCAGCACGGTCATGTGCCGCATTCCGGACGGCTTCATGCACGGCAAGATGATCCTCCGGGAGTCTTCGGATGAGGATGGAAACCGGAGCTACAGTCTGGAAATCACCAGCCGCAACATATATCACTTCGACAATAAGGAGATATCGGTCTTCTTCTCCGGGGAGCCCACAGGGGTAGTCCAGGAAAGAAGCCTTCCCGTCTGCAGCTACCTCACGGATCTGTGCTCATTCATGGATGAGTCCGATCCCAGGCGCTTACGGGTTATGGAGCTCTGCGGGAGGCTCCGCAACGTGAGGCTTACGCTCACCGGCCCATACGGATGTGAAGACTGGTCCATATTCGCCGCACGTCCGTCTTCAAAGGAAGCCGATCCCATCACCGCGCTTGCCGCGGATTATGACGAGATGCTCATCATGGCCCCGAACGTGAACAGCTCCGTGCTGAAGCTTTTCACCGGAAGCGGCATGAGGCGCAGCGAGTGCCTTCTGGTCTCCAGAAGGGAGGAAATCGATTCCTTGCTGGAGCAGGGGCCGTTGAGGCTGACGGTATGCGATGCAGAGGACCTATGTGACCGCTATGTCCATGCCAAGCTGTATCTCAGCAGGAGGGGAAAACGTTTCGACTTCATCTGCGGATCGGTCAATCCAACCCGTTTTGCCCTTCACAACAACATGGAGCTGGCCGTGGTCATGAGGGGCCTGAAGGGATATTCATCCATCACGGGTTTCCTGAGCGGTTTCTTCGGTCTGGACGAGGATAAGGTCAGGTCAACCGTCATATCGGGTCCCGCACGCTGCAGGAGGATCCTGGAGGGCGCGGACCCTGCGATTCCGCTTCTGGATCTGGTCAGCCGCAGCGATGTGCGTCACCAATACGTCAGGCATCTTCTCGACTGCAGGAAGGCCATTTCACCGGACAACAGGAAAACCGCAATGGAGTTCCTCATGTCGGATGACTGCGTCCGTGCACTGGATGAAATAAAGCATCATATCTATGATGATGTCCCGGTTCCCGAGCTGATTGTTATAGAACAGGACGACGGGAAGAAGAGGGAGATATATATCATTCCGTTTAAGGAAAGGTGTCTGCTTGGATTGATAGGATTCGGTCTACACCGGTACGACAGCCGGTTTTCCGGTTGCCTGTACTCCCACAGGATAGGTGTTTCCTCCGAGGAGGCCTTCATACAGATGCGCCATACTCCGCCCCAGAGGAGGCAGGTCATCTACAGGACGGACATCCACAGCTACGACCCTTCCATTGATGAGGATATCCTGAAAGCCAAGCTTGATGCATTCTTCTCCGATGATCCTGATGCGGCATCTTTCTTCAGGTGGGTGGTTTCCTCACACAGATACATCATGAAGGGGAAAGTCTTCAACGACGGTCCGGCAGTCATGTCGGGCAACCCGCTGGCCGGATTCTTCGAGAATCTCTATCTCTCCGACATGGACCACTATCTGGAAAAGCATGCCGGGCTGTATCTGAGATATGCGGATGACATCATCATGGCTGCATCGGATCACGACGAGCTGCGCAAGCTGGTCTCGGAGATGCAGCTCATGCTGTCGGGCGTCAGGCTTACGGTCTCCGCAAGAAAGACACGGGTGATCGATGCCGGAGGTGAGTTCGACTTCCTTGCATGGAGGGTCACGGGCAAGGAAATAGACCTGGGCACCCATATAGTCGATACCTGGAACAATCTCATCAGAAGCGAGCTCCTTCCGCTGGGCAGAAGACTCAGAAGCAACGGTTTCCCGGAGGAGCTGATAGTCTATTCATGCGTACGCAAGCTGCATGCGGTGGAGAAGGTGCTGAACATCCGCAAGACGTTCAGGTACATCACCTGCACCGACAGTCTGAAGGTCATGGACCGTATGGTTGTCGATATGATCCGCAGGGCCGCGAGCGGACACAGCGGAAAGCAGAGGTACTGCATCCGCTACAGGACCATCCGGAAGATGGGGTTCAGGAGTCTCGTGAGCCAGTATTACAACTATCTCGAAACCAAGCAGGGGAGGGCCTGACATGGATATCACAAAGCTCAGACAGATGGACAATGAACTCTATGACAGGCTTCCGCCTTCGTTCATGCGCGGGGAGCATCTGCTGCTTCCCAATGCCATGTTCCATACCCAGAATCCACTGAACGAGGTGAATGCCGTGAACCACATAATCGCCCATGCGTCGGATCCGCTGACAACGGAGACGGTATGCGGCATCTATGCGGCGCTGGTGAAGGGTACGGAATTCGAGGGGAGGAGCCTGAAGAAGGGACCCGTCATCATTTCCGACGGCAATAGCGAACACATGTACGTCACGCTTCCGGCGGACGAGACTCCGGATGAGATGGACAGGGTCTGCCGTGAATATGCACATCTGGACCATCCGTCGGACGACAGGGCCGACGACATGATCCGTTTCATGCTCATACTGCAGTGCATGCATCCGTTCCAGGACGGAAACGGGAGGCTGACTTCGCTTGTGCTGCAGTTCCTGATGCTCAAGGCGGGGCTGCGCTGTGCTCCGCTTCTGCCGATGGATTTCTTCAAGTACGGAAAGAACATGAAGGCGAACACCATGCATATAGTCTATGCATCTGGGATCTTCTACGGCCAGAAGCCGATAGTATTCGACAAGTACATCCCGTTCATGAGTTCGATAATAGAGAATTCGTATGATTGCCTTTCATCGGCGGTCAGCCGGTATCACAACGCCTTCGGTTGAGAAAAAGGGCATTAAGAATCCATGGCAGGAAACAGTGTCGGCGAATGATGCTTTCCCTTTTTTCGGACCGCCTGTAAAGTCCGGAAAGCATGCAGGCTCCCCGAAGGGAATTCCGGCCATGGATGATCGGAAAAAAACAAGCCTGAACTCACGTGCGCTTGCCTACGGGCTCACGCGGCAGTATATTTTAGCCATGGATATTTCATCGTACATGCATTGGATTTGGCTGGGTGTGTTTGCTCTCTCGGTGGCCGTCGAGGCCGCCACAATGGGGCTCACCACCATATGGTGTGCCATCAGCGCGCTGATCATGATCGCAGTTTCCCTCACGGGCATTCCCGTGGGCTGGCAGGTGCTGATCTTCTGCGTCCTCACCATAGTGCTCTTCTTCACCACGAGGCCTTTCTTCATGAGGAAGATGAACGCACGCAAGACCAGGCTCAACGTCAACTCAATGCCGGGTCAGGAAGTCATGGTGACCAAGGCCGCCAGCAAGTTCGAGAAGGGAGAGGCCAGGAGCACCAACGGTGTCATCTGGGCCATCGCATCGAAGAAAGGAGAGGATATTCCCGCGGGTGCCGTGTGCGTCGTCAGGGAAGTCGAAGGAAATACTCTGTTCGTGGAGAGGAAGGGGGAGTAAGTGCTTTACGTATTCATCGCAATTCTTGTGATCATCATACTGGTCATGCTGGCCAACATCAGGATCGTTCCGCAGTCATACGCGTTCGTGATCGAGCGTCTGGGTGCCTACAGCACCACATGGAACACGGGCCTTCACATGAAGATGCCGTTCATCGACCGCATCGCCAAGAAGGTTTCGCTCAAGGAAAAGGTCATGGATTTCGTGCCGCAGCCGGTCATCACAAAGGACAACGTCACCATGATGATCGATACCGTGGTGTACTTCCAGATCACGGACCCCAAGCTCAATGCCTACGGAGTGGAGAACCCCATCAGCGCACTGGAGAACCTTTCGGCAACCACGCTGAGGAACATCATCGGTGAGCTGGAGCTGGACCAGACGCTGACTTCAAGGGACGTCATCAACAGCAAGATGCGCTCCATCCTGGACGAGGCCACCGACCCGTGGGGAATCAAGGTCAACCGCGTTGAGGTCAAGAACATCATGCCGCCCGATGCAATCAAGGAAGCCATGGAGAAGCAGATGCGTGCAGAGCGTGAGCGCCGTGAGTCCATCCTGATTGCCGAAGGCCAGAAGCAGAGTGCAATCCTGGTCGCCGAAGGAAAGAAGCAGTCCATGATCCTTGAGGCCGAGGCCAACAAGCAGTCCATGATCCTGCATGCCGAGGCAGAGAAGGAAGCGGCAATCCAGAAGGCCATGGGAGAGGCCCAGGCCATCCGCGAGGTCCAGAAGGCAAAGGCCGACGGACTTGCGATGATCCGCGACGCCAAGGCAGACGAGGCCGTGGTCAAGCTCAGAAGTCTTGAGGCATTCGAGAAGGCCGCAGACGGCCAGGCCACCAAGATCATAATTCCGGCTGAGCTCCAGAGCATGGCAGGTGTGGTCACCGCCGTTGCCGAAGTTGCAAAGAAAGGAAAGTAATCCTTGACAAGGGATGAACTTATGAGGCTGGGCCATGGGCTTGAGCCTCTTGATGAAGGATACTATAAGGCCGTCCTGGAACACTGGGACGGCATTGCAAAGCCGCTTGATGCGCTGGGACAGTATGAGAAGATCCTGGCCCGCATCGGCGGCATTCTGCGCAAAAGCAGTTTCTCCATAGACAGACGTGCCCTCATTGTCTTCCTTTCCGACAACGGGATAGTAGCCGAAGGTGTGTCCCAGAGCGATGTTTCGGTGACCCGCAAGGTGGCATGCTCAATGGCATCCGGGAAGGGCTGCGTCAGCCTCATGGCAAGGCGTGCCGGCGTGGATGTATCCTACGTGGATGTAGGCATGAAGGGTGATCCGGTACCGGGGGTCGTAAACAGGAAGGTGAGGGAAGGATCGCGTGATTTCCTTCTGGAAAACGCCATGACACAGGACGAGGCACTCGAGGCAATAACGGCAGGTCATGAGGAAGCATCCGCACTGATTGATGCGGGAAACACTCTGATTCTTCTGGGAGAGATGGGAGTGGGGAACACCACAACTTCTGCTGCAGTCGGATGCGCCCTTCTGGGAAAGAAGGCCGCCGAGGCGGTGGGCCGGGGATCGGGCATGTCTGATTCCATGATGGCCCATAAGGCCGATGTCATAGACAGGGCGCTTTCCCTGAGGACATACGACGTTTCGGATCCGCTTTCCGTACTGTGTGCATTCGGCGGCTACGATATAGCCGCAATGGTAGGCGCAATACTTGCATGTGCCGTCAATCATGTGCCGGCCGTTCCGGACGGCCTGATTACCCTCAGTGCGCTTCTTGTAGCCGAAAGACTGTTTCCCGGCATCAGGAATGCATGCATCTGCTCCCATGTCCCCAGGGAGCCGATGGGCAGGATGATCATGGAAGAGCTGGGTCTGCAGGCACCGGTGGATGCATCGCTTGCACTCGGAGAAGGCTCCGGGGCGGTCATGCTCATGCCTCAGCTGGACGTCTGCCTTGCGCTTTACGATGGTGCCAACAGCTTCAGCGGCATCGGAATGGATGCTTACGGGCGGTTCTGACCATTTTTCTGTTAACAATCATACTCAGTATGTGATATAAGTACACTTAAAAGGCTTCGCATAGGAAGAGAGGAAACAAAGCATGAAGAAACATCGCATAGTTCTTGCCGTTGCCCTTACTGCCGTAGCATTGATGCTGGCAGGCTGTAGCGCAGACCAACTGATGGGCACAGGAAAGGCGCTGGGACAGCTGAGCGACGCAGGTACGGGCCATGGGGGAGACAAGTATGTCTCGCAGGCCGCCGAATCTGTCAACGGATTCATCGAGACCTATGAGTCCCTGATAGATTGGGAGAAATGGGAGAAGGATGGTGGTACCAGGACAGTCACGGAAGGAAAGGAACTGGTTTCCGGTGAACTGGTAATGAAGACAGACGAGGCTACCAAGCTTGCATACGTTGCCATGAGGGACAAGATGATCACATCTATCATCAAGGCTTCTGAAACACGTTCCTCGGATGCTTCATTGCGTGCCGCACTGAATACTTCGTTCAGGGATTACGACGGAGTCAAGAAGCCGTACAAGAGCAAGACTGTGGACTGGTTCGGATACAAGGGCTTCAGAGAAGTCGTAAACGGCAACACCTGGTCGGCTGCCATAATCAGTATGGTCGTTCCCGTCGGAGCGGAAATCGAGAAGATTTACAGTTACTCTATGCCGTTCTTCGTGCAGGGAAGCGACGTCAGCATGTTGCTCAGGACAACGATGCAGACCGTCCTTGAGAAGGTGTTCAAGTATGACTTCTCCTCGCTGATTGCAGTCGTGAACAAGATCAAGAAGGGAGGCGGGGAGTCCAAGTTCAAAGTCGAGGAGCTCAAGTACATACTCGACAACATCGTGAAGAACGTCGGCGACAGGAAGGACCCCACCGTGGGTGACAAGGTTGCGATGTTCATGATCTACGACATCGTGGACACGACATGCAATACGCTTGCCAAGTACGTGGACCAGCACAAGGAGGAGACTCCGGAAACCAAGTTCGACTCGCTGAACGCAGAGTGGATCCTCGGAAACTGCTCGGTCGAGATGGACAGGATCTTCACTGAACTTCAGGTCATCGGATACATATACGACACCAACATCGACGTGGCCGTAATCTCCGGCATGCTTCTGGGAGAATGAGGGGGACCGACATGAAGAAAACAATCGTCTTACTTATCGCAATGCTTTCGGTTTCGGCCCTGTTCGCTTCAGGAGTCACCGATGAAGGAGCCTACAAGGGAGTCACCGACTACGCCATGACTCCGTATACTGTCGAACCCGAGGACGGAGTCGACTACAGCCTGTACGGCAATGCGGCAAGCCTTGCCACTGCCAGAGCTGATTCGCTGAAGATCCAGTTCCCGTACTTCGAGTCCGGATCGTACAACGTCGCCACGGCTCTCAGGGACAAGGGCTTTGCGGAGGCCATGTCCAAGCTCACCAAGTTCCAGTGGGGCAGGAACAACTGGGTCACGTATCTGATCGGCCTGGTTGCCGCCAGCGGAAGCGGCTACGGCCAGGTTGTCGGTGTGGACACCGGTTTCGGTGCTCAGGTCGGACACTGGGCCTTTGGTCTCAACATCGACATGGCCGTGCATTCGATGCCCGGACTTGATGCCGGCGGAAACGTCAAGGACAGCACGTCACCTATCGGAAACGGCTATGTGCCCGAGCTTGACTACGCCTTGGGCGCCGCCTACGGAAGGCGTGTGTTGGACACCGACAAGCTCACCATCGACGTCGGAGCTGCGGCGCGCGTAGCCATGAAGGTATACATGCTTCAGATCAACGCTTCTGAGATCTCCAAGCTCATCAGCGGAAGCAGGGATTTCGAGAACCTTCCTGCACGCGGCGGAATCGCAGTTCCGTTCGACTTGGGTACCACGTTCGGTTTCCTGAATGGAAAGCTTCGTTTCGACGTCACGCTGACCAACCTCAACGGCATCTATTACATGGCCACATACAGGAACAGCAAGGATGCGGTCTCATTCAAGGACGGGACCGACAGATACAGCCTGTACACTCCATGGAGCCTCAGCGGCGGCGTGACCTATTCATTCGGCTTCGACCGTGTGGATCCCACTCTGTATGCCAAGGTATCGGGAATCAACTGCTACCGGGACGAAGAGAACGGCGATGCCCTCCAGTACAACGATGCCGGAATCGTGGCCAAGGTGTCCGATGTGGTGAACCTCAGGGCAAGCTACAGGTATGGTTATCCCGAGTTCGCAATCGGCGCTTCCTACTACGGAAACATGCTTGAGCTTTCCTATGGTTTCCAGGAAGCCGGTTCATCTTACGGAGAGAAGCCGATAGACAGGCTTACGTTACGCATGAAGCTCTGATATGAAAAATAAAAGGCTGCTTGCGGCTTTTTCCATAATTGCTCTTTTCTCAATCATTCTGGTCGGCTGCAGTGCC
>JAJBWA010000028.1:0-11093 GCA_031935845.1 bacterium
ATTCGTCACAAGGGAAAGCGCAGGCGGCGGAACGTTCGCCGATTTCATCAGGGCTGCCGAGGAAAGAAAGCGCAGGGATGGAGAGAGAAGGAAAAACAAGAAGTGAATACAGCTGGGGCATCCGGAATACGGGTGCCCTTTTTCATGGACTTTATTCCGGAACGACGACATCCACCGGCATCGGAATCTGAAAAGAGAATAAGGGAATTACTCGGGGATCTTCCAGCTTTCGCAGAGGCTCTGGAAATCGGTCTTGTACAGACCTATGCGCGGCTTGACTTCCTCATTGATGACCTTGCCGAGCATCTTGGGACCCTTGCGGATGAAATTGCGGCCCTTGATCTGACGCACGGAGAGGGCCTTTGAATAGAAGCGCTCGAAACCCTGCTGCTCGGAGCGGTCCTCTATGAGGAACTGCTTGGAGTAGAAGAGCACGGCCATCTCGCTCATCGTATAGACGGGGTAACCGTACAGCCAGCATCTGACGCCGAAATCCAGGGTCTGCCAGTATGCGCCGGAGATTTCCTCATCGTAGCCGCGGAGCCTCTGGAAGAGGGCACGGTCGTAGAGGCCGATTCCCAGGAACGGATAGAGGTTGGGGTGGCATTCGGCAGACGGCATGAATGACAGAGGCTCGACTTCCTTTCCGGTCATGTGCGGGGCCCTGAGGATGGGGATTTCCTCGTTGCTCTTGTTGAAGATCCAGGGGCTGATCATTGCGGGATGGTCGTCCTGCTTCAGCTTGGCCTCCATGGGTTTCCAGTCAAAGCTCATCAGGTTGGTATCGCTGCGCATGGTAAGGAAGTATGTGGTCATGCAGACATCGGCCAGTGCGTTGACGCGCTCGGCCAGGGAAGGGGCCTTGGGAAAGACGATGAAGGTCACGTCCGGGTACCTTGTCTGCAGCTCGTCTATCGGGAAGCGGTCCGACTGCGATACCACGTGGAGACAGTAGTTGAAGTTCGCCACGAACCAGTCAAGGGTGCCGAAAAGGTCATCGGCCGTGCCCGTGTCCATGATTCCCACGGCAAGGAACTCCTCGCGGTGGAGCTGGTTGATGAGCTGTCCGATGTCCTGTTTCCTGGTGATGACTGAATACTTCTGGTTCACAACTCGATATACTAAACGTAATCAGCTCAGATGTCCAGCATGATGGTCAGCATCTGCTCGTCGATGCTGTATTCCAGGCTCGATATGTGCCGGCCCATGTAGTCGTCGATCATATCGAATACACCGCTCTGGGTGAACAGGTCGTCGATGGCTTCGGTGAAGGCGCGGTAGCTGGTGAACCTGACGGTGGGCTTCATGCCCAGGTCCTCGGCACGGAGGAAGGCCTTTGCCACGTTCTTCCTGGAATAGCTGTCCACGGACATGCCGTAGCGGCGGAAGAACTCCAGGTCATCGGAGCTGCACTCCGGAATGGAAACGGCGTTCTCTATCACGTGGGTCCTGACCAGCTCGTCCGTGGTGATGCAGAGGAAGCGGTAGTCCGGCGTCCCCTCGACCGATGAGACCGACAGCCCGCTTGTCACGTCGACCTGGTACCATCTGCCGTTGATCTTCACTACGTTCCATGCGTGTCCCAGCGTGGTTCCGAGCATGCCTGTGGAATGTGTCAGACGTCCGTGCACCACGGTGCAGGGGATGCCGAAGCACTGCATGATGAACTCGAAGGACTTTGCAAAGGATGCACAGACTCCGCTGTGGTTCACCATGACCGAGTACATGGTCTGGTCGAGGTTCAGCTCATCGTACGTGCAGGTCTCTATCAGGTATTCATACACCGCCCTGACGGTCTCGTAGGAAGCGTCCGTCCTGCCTATGGCACGCACGACGTCCACCAGCGACCGGTAGATGGCGTCGTTGGCCGCAGCTATCTGTGCACGGTCCATGCTGTACTTGAACTCCACGCGATGTCCTGAAATGACGTTGTTGACGTAGCTTGTGACATATGTGTAGCCGTCGGACCAGAATATCTCGGGGTGGTCCATCAGCAGACAGTCGTAGGCCTTCTGTATCGTCTCCTGGGGGATGGATCCGCAGTTCCAGCTGGAATTCAGGTGGGTAAGGCAGTCCAGCATGGCTTCATAGGCAATCTGCTCCTGGCCGGAAAGGCAGTCGTAGCACCAGGTGTCAACGGGTTCCTGTTCAGAAGAGGCTTCGGCTGCCGCACCGGTTGTCTCCTCCGCAGCACCGGAAGAAGTTCCGGCAGTTGCCCCTGCCGAAGCCCCGACGGAAGATCCGGAGCTTCCCGAGGAAGCCGCTGCGCATGAGGGCAGCGAGAGTATCAGGATGATCACCAGAAGGAATGCCTGTATCTTACGTGTCATAATGTGCCTCCAAGGTTGCCTTCCGGCTTCAGGCCGTCGAATCCGCTGCGCCTGAGGATCTCGTAGACCGCAACGGCAACGGCGTTGGAAAGGTTCAGAGACCTCTTGCCTTCAAGCATGGGAATCCTCACGCAGGTTTCCTGATGGGCAAGGAGCATCTCGTCTCCCAGGCCTCTGCTTTCGCGCCCGAATGCAAGCCAGACCTGGTCTCCCATCAGCTCCTCGGAAGGGATGTCCCAGTAGTTGCGATGTCCTTTCTGCGAGAAAAACCAGATCTTTTCATTGCCATGTGCGCGGAAGAAGGCATCGTCGTCCTCGTACTCTGCAATCTCCAGGCCTTCCCAGTAATCGAGTCCGGCGCGGAGCAGATGCTTCTCGTCAAGCGAGAATCCCAGCGGGTGCACGAGGTGCAGGACACTGCCCGTGGCGCTGCAGGTGCGGGAGATGTTTCCCGTGTTCTGAGGAATTTCCGGCTGGAACAGGACGATGTTGATCTTCATGAGGCTCTTCCCGGTCAGACAGCATATCACGTTTTCAGTCCGTGTTGAAAGCATCTGCACTTTGTATTATAGTTCTGAGGGGACCGGACCGTGCCGTAGACTGCACCTCCCGGTACAGAGGAAAGATTATGATTGACTACAGAGAGCTGAAAACCAGACGTGACGAGATTGCGAAGAACATCGCCGACAGGAACATGGTCGTCGATGTCGACGAAGCCATCAGGCTTCAGGACAGAAGGGCGGAGCTCATGAAGCTCGCCGAGGACCTGAGGGCCGTGAGGAACAACAATGCCCAGAAGATGAAGGGCAAGATGGACAACGAGGAACGTCAGAAGCTCATAGAGGAAGGCCGCTACGTCAAGGACCGCATCGCCGCGGTGGAGACCGAGCTCGAGGCGGTGGACAAGGACTTCAACACCATCATCAGGCAGATTCCCAACTATGCACATCCCAGCGCACCGGTGGGAAAGGAAGACAAGGACAACACGGCAATAAAGTACGTCGGCAAGCCGCCCGTATTCACCTTCAAGCCGCTTGACCACGTGCAGCTCGGCGAGAAGCTGGACCTGATCGACTTCGAGACCGGAACAAAGGTCAGCGGACCCAAGTTCTACTACCTGAAGAACGAGGCCGTCCTGCTTCAGATGGCACTCGAGAACTATGCCATGAACATCGTGCTCAAGCACGGCTTCACACCGTTCATCACTCCCGATGTCGCCAAGGAAGAGATCCTGGAGGGTATCGGATTCAACCCGCGCGGAGCCGAGAGCAACATCTACACCGTCGAGGGAACGGGAACCGCACTTGTCGGAACCGCCGAGATCACGCTGGGCGGCTACTACAGCGGCGAGACGCTGGACAAGAGCCGTCTGCCCATCAGGATGACGGGACTTTCACACTGCTTCAGGCGCGAGGCCGGCGGAGCAGGCCAGTTCTCCAAGGGACTGTACAGGGTCCACCAGTTCTCCAAGCTCGAGATGTTCGTCATCTGCCTGCCCGAGGATTCGGACCGCCTGCATGAGGAGATCCTCTCCATCGAGGAAGAGATCTTCAGCGGACTCGGACTGGCATACAGGGTGGTGGACACTTGCACCGGAGACCTCGGAGCTCCCGCATACCGCAAGTTCGACATAGAGGCCTGGATGCCCGGCCGCGGAGACGAGGGCGAGTACGGTGAGGTCACGTCCACCAGCAACTGCACCGACTACCAGAGCCGAAACCTCAACGTCAGATACAAGGACGATGACGGAAAGTCCAAATACGTCCATATGCTCAACGGAACGGCAGTGGCCCTCTCAAGGGCTGTGGTGGCCGTGATGGAGAACTACCAGCAGGAAGACGGCAGCATCAGGATTCCCGATGCCCTGGTTCCTCTGATGGGCGGCAGGACCGAGATCAGACGCTGAGTCTGAAAAAGCAGCAAGGAGGCCTTGTATGGTAGCTGATGTCAGCGCACTGACTACTGATTTCTACGAGCTCACGATGATGCAGGGATACTTCCTGAACAACGAGAACCCTGATGTGGTGTTCGACATGTTCTACAGGAAGAATCCGTTCGACGGGGGCTATGCGGTATTCGCAGGTCTGGGAGAGATGCTCTCCGAACTCGAGAGCCTGAACTTCAGCTCCAACGACATCGCCTACCTCAGGAGCCTGAACATCTTCGATGCAAGGTTCCTGGAGTTCCTTTCCACATACAGGTTCCACGGCGACATCTATGCACCCAAGGAAGGCACCACGGTGTTTCCGGGCGAGCCTCTGGTCAGGGTCCACACCAAGCTCATCGACGCTCAGCTGATAGAGAGCCTTCTTCTGAACACCATCAACTTCCAGACCCTGATAGCCACCAAGGCCATGAGGGTCTGCACCGCTGCCGACAACGGCACGGTCATGGAGTTCGGCCTCAGGAGGGCACAGGGCATGGACGGAGGCCTCAGCGCTTCCAGGGCCGCATACATCGGCGGATGCAGGCTCACCAGCAACACCCTGGCCGGAAAGGTATTCGGCATTCCCGTAGGCGGAACCATGGCCCACAGCTGGATCATGGCCTACGACAACGAGCTTGAGGCATTCAGGGAGTTCGCCAAGATCTATCCCAACAACTGCATCCTGCTGATAGACACCTACGACACGCTGGGCAGCGGAATCGAGAATGCCATAATCGTAGGCAAGGAGCAGAAGGCCAAGGGCCTGAAGATGGGCGTCAGGATCGATTCCGGAGACCTTTCCTATCTTGCAAGGGAAGTGCGCAAAAAGCTGGACGAGGCCGGACTCGAGGATGCCACCATCTGCGTCTCCAACGACCTTACGGAGGAAATCATCACAACGCTGGTCAACGACGGGGTGCCCATCAACTCATGGGGTGTGGGAACCAACCTGGTCACCGGCGGCAACCAGAGCGCGCTGGGCGGTGTGTACAAGCTTGCCGCAAAGAGCAGGCCGGACGGCACGTACCAGCCCACCATCAAGGTCAGCAACTCATACGCAAAGACCACCAACCCCGGCATCAAGCAGATCTACAGGTTCTACGGACCGGATGACCTTGCCATAGCCGACCTCATCACTCTTGATGACGAGCAGATCAAGCCGGGCAAGGACATAGTGTTCTACCATCCGTTCACGGACGGAGACCTGTTCCAGCTCAAGGCCGACGGATATACGCGGTATGAGAAACTGCTGAACATGGTGATGAAGGACGGAAAGATCTGTGTCCCCACCAGGGACCTCAAGGAGATCCAGGCCTTTGCAAAGGAGAGCCAGAGCCACTTCCACAGCACGTACAAGCGACTCATCAACCCCCATATCTACAAGGTCTCGCTCTCCAGGAAACTCAAGAACCTCAAGCATGACCTCATCCTCGAGACAAAAGGAATCGAAAGCTGATGGAAAGAGACAACGGATTCAGGACAGGACTTATCGTCAGCGCCGTGCTGTTCGCGCTGTTCATCATCTTCACCCTCACGGTGAAGACCGTTGATCCGGCGCCCGTGGGATGGGCCGGGGAGATCATCGGATTCTCCAAGGTCAACAGGACCATGCACGACATGTTCTCCTACAACGACGGTGCATACCAGTTCACAAAGACGCTCGGGTACATCTGCCTCATGGTGGTTGCCGTGAACGGACTCTACGCTGCAGTCGATTTCTTCAGGCAGAGGGGAAGCATACGCCTCATGGACAGGAAGAACGTGATAACCTGCGTGTTCTACGTGGTGGTCGGACTCTTCTATGTCCTGTTCGAGATTGTGGTGATCAACAACCGCCCCATAGCGGCCGAGGCCTCCTATCCGTCAAGCCACACCATGCTTGCCCTGTGCGTGCTTTACAGCGAGTTCGTGCTCCTGGGTTTCCGCTCGGAACGCTACGGATTCGCGGCATCGATCCTGAGGGTATTCTGCATCATAGCCATGATCTCAATGGTGGTCTTCAGGTTCCTCAGCGGAGTGCACTGGTTCACCGACATCTGCGGCGGAGTTCTTCTTTCCCTTTCGCTGATGTGCCTTTACGGAACGTTCATCAGACGTTTCTGCCGCTGACAGCTCGCTGGCCTTCTTCAAAGTAAGTCCCTTTGCCCCGAGATCGTGAACCACCTTGTCCAGGGTGCGCTTGCGGTGGTCCCCGGCGGAGAACAGGCTGTCCTGGATCGGTGCATCTCCCTTGTACAGCTGATACAGCCCGAGCCCGATGAGCCTGATTCCCTGACCGCTCTTCCACTTTGAAAGCAGCAGTTTCCTTCCTGCGGCATAGACCTGGTCGGCGTTGAGGATGGGGTAGTCCGGGGTATCCTGGACCGTTATGGTCCTGAAGTCCTCGCCCCAGCGCAGCTTCAGGCCCACCGTGCGCGCCATCATGCCCTCGTCAAAGGATCTTGCCATCAGCTCCGAGCTCATCCCCAGAAGAACCTGGCACAAGGTCTGCTCGTCCCTGATGTCCTCGTAGAACGTAGTCTCCGTGGAAATCGAATGAGTCTTGGACTTCTGGAACATGATTCCCGGGTCCTGACCCCTGCATGCATGATACAGGTAGTTCCCGAACGAGTTTCCCAGCATATGCTGCAGGTCCTCGAGGCTCATCTCCCGCACCTGCTGCGGAGTCCTTATCCTGTGGGCTTCCAGGACCGCCAGTCCGCTCTTTCCCAGACCCCACAGCTTGCCCAGTCCTATGGCGTCGATGAATACCTGCTCCTTTCCCGGGGACACAAGGCACAGCCCGTCGGGCTTGTTGTAGTCGCTTGCCATCTTGGCTATGAAGGGCGATGTCGCAATGCCCACGCTCATGGTTATGCCAACCTCGTCCTTGACGCGCTGCTTCATCTTCATGGCAAGCTGCCGCGCAGGACCGAACAGCCGCCTGGTTCCCGTCATGTCCAGAGAGGCTTCGTCTACGGAGACCTGATGCATCTCCGGAGAATATTCGCGCAGTATGGCCATCACCTGCCTTGAGACCCTGCTGTAGAGATGCATGTCTCCCGGTATGTAGATCCCCTGCGGGCACAGGCGGTAGGCCTGTGTGGTGGGCATGGCGCTGTGCACGCCGAACTTGCGGGCCTCGTAGGAACAGGTGGATACAACGCTGCGGGGAGCCACCACGCCGATTATCAGGGGCTTGCCCCTGTACTCGGGATGGTCGCGCTGCTCCACTGATGCGAAGAATGCGTCGAGATCCACATGGAAATACACCTTCTGTTCCTGCACATCTTCATTCTATCACATATGAGACTTTGCGTTTTCACCGATATGGGATAATATTCAGCTTATGAGAACAATAGAATTCGAACCCAAGGGAATCTGCGCAAGGCATATCACGATAGTCCTGGACGACCAGGACAGGGTACAGGACCTCAGCTTCGTAGGAGGCTGTGACGGCAACCACAAGGGCCTCACCGCCCTGGTCAGGGGAATGAAGGCCCAGGAGGCCATGGACCGCCTCAGCGGCATCAAGTGCGGCTTCAAGCAGTCCTCATGTCCCGATCAGGTGGCAGTGGCCCTCAGACAGGCTTTCGGAAAGTGAAGAAGACAGCCGCGGCAGCAATCCTGCTTCTCGTTACGGTATCCATGCTCCTTGCCTATGATCCCAGGCTCAGCGCCATGGGAGGAATAGGTGTGGGCGTGTCCGGCACCGAGATGCAGAGCTACGCCAACCCCGCCGCGGTTTTCTTCGACGACAACTCTTTCACATTTGCAGTGAACGGCACTTTGGGCGATGTCGTCGGAATCGATTCCTGGCCGTGCTATCCGCAGGCTTCGGCCGGAGCCATGTTCGTGGCCAGCATGATAACGGCAGGAATGAACGTCACGTACAATGCCGAGAACCGCAGGCCCAACGACCATGTGGACCTGATACAGGACGTCAGGCTCGATGTCAACATCGCAGCCGGATACAGCTTCCTCAGCGCGGGCGTGGGCGTCACCGGAGGCTCGCAGATGCAGCGTCTGGACGTTCCCATGAAGGTCATCACCGATTTCCCCGTGCAGAGCCTCTTTGCCCCGTTCGACCGCAAGGTCAACTCCGAGTACATCCAGCTCAGGGCCGGAATGATGGCCAGGTTCGGCCAGTTCACCGTAGGCATCCTGCTGGACAACATGCTTCAGAAGACAGACAGCGGAGTATCGTTCGTCTGGAGACGCATCTTCGACGGAACCGGGGCGGGCGTGTTCTGGTCCAGTCCCGAATACTCGGCGCGCGGAAGGATGAACAACCTCGTCTACAGCGCAGGTGCGGAGGTTCGCAACATCTTCAAGCCTTCGGAAAGGACGCTGAATGCGGGAGCCGAGGTCAGGCTGCGCTTCGTCAGGGACTCGGGAGTATCGGTGCGCGCCGGCTACAGCGCTCTCTTCGACAGCCTGGGAAAGGGGACGGTCACAGCAGGTCTGGGCGTTACTTTGGGACACTTCGAGTTCGCCGGAAACGCCGATTTCCCCATCGGAGGACACGCTGTGCTCAGGGCCTCCGTAACGGCCTTGTTCTGATTGACATTAACAGTCCTGACAGGTAATATTGTCTAGAAATCCAAGAGCTGCAAATATAAGGAGCGCAACATGTCAAAGGCACATAGAGGAACCGGTTTGTACGAACTGCCCAACAACGGCCGCGGAACATGCCCTGTCTGCAAGAGAGAAGGCATCAAGGCCATCTATGAGGCAAGTGTCGACGGAGAGACAAAGAAGGTCTGCAAGCAGTGCAAGGCCAAGCTCGCCAAGTAACTCAAACGTACATTCGTGATTAGGCTCCACAACAGGAGCCTACTTTTTTCTTTGGAGAATGAAATGAAGAGCATGACAGCATACGGCTATGCCGAATTCCAGAACGACAGCTACCTCATGACCATGGAGCTCAAGAGCTACAACAACAGGTTCCTCGAGATTGGTTATTCCGGTCCTCCGTACCTGTCATCCTACGAGCCCACCGTCACGGACCTGATCAAGCAGC
Source organism: bacterium (assembly GCA_031935845.1). Taxonomy (GTDB): domain Bacteria; phylum Spirochaetota; class Spirochaetia; order Sphaerochaetales; family Sphaerochaetaceae; genus UBA9732. Next base: position 9,260 of record JAJBWA010000028.1, read on the forward strand.
ACGCCCAGAGGGGCCATGTGGACATCTCGGTCAAGGTCAAGAACATCAAGAGCAATGTTGAGGTCAATGTGGACAGGGATGCCGTAGCGTCCTACCTCAAGGCCTTCAGGGAAATCAGGGACATGGGCGCATCCCAGGCTCTGGAGATCAGGACCCGCATGGGAGACGTCATCAGCCAGGACGGTGTCCTCTCAAGCATCAGGACCGACGGAATAGAGGCCTATCAGGAAGGTCTGGACTACTGTTCAAAAATAGTCATGCAGCAGTTCGATGAAGCCAAGGCCCGTGAAGGCGAGGTCACCAGGCGAGATCTTTCCGGCCTGCTCGAGTCCATTGCGAAGTCACTTGAAGTGGTCAAGGCCAACGTCGGGAAGCTGGAAGAGATGATCAGGAACAACCTGACGGACCGCATCCACGAGATGCTCGGGGACCAGAAGTACGACGAGAACCGCATCCTCACGGAGGTGGCGGTCATGCTCAACAGATACACCATCAACGAGGAAGTGGTCAGACTGGGTGCCCACATAGCCGAGTTCCGCAAGCTTCTTGCAAGTACGGAGGCAGTTGGCAAGCGCATGGACTTCCTCAGCCAGGAGATGAACCGCGAGATCAACACCATCGGATCCAAGAGCCAGATGGTGGAGGTGAATTTTGAGGTTGTCAACATGAAGGATTCGCTGGAGAATATCAGAGAGCAGATAAGGAACATCGAGTAGTCCCTGCAGGAGGAAAAACATGAGAATCGCAGTTTCAGGAAAGAGCGGATGCGGCAACACCACGGTATCTTCGATGCTGGCCGAAAGACTCGGATATCCCATGATCAACTTCACGTTCCGCCAGATGGCAAAGGAGCGGAACATGGATTTCTGGGACTTCTGCGCACTTGCCAACAAGGACGACAACATCGACAAGGAACTCGACAAGCGTCAGGTGGAGATGGCTCTTGCAGAAGAAAACTGCATTCTGGGTTCCCGCCTTGCAATCTGGATGCTCAAGGAAGCCGACTTCAAGGTGTACCTGCTTGCATCCGACGAGGAGCGCGCCAGAAGGATCGCACTGCGTGAGGGCGGAAGCGTAGCAGAGCGCCTTGCACAGACGCAGGACCGCGATGCCCACGACACCGAGCGCTACGGCAGGATCTACGGAATCGACAACAACGATACCAGCCAGGCGGACCTGGTCATAGACACGGAAGGCAAGACGCCTGAGCAGATCGTGGACATGATCATGCAGGCCGTCTCTTCTTTACAGAAAAAATGAAAACTGATATATTCTCATATTGCATGAATTTTTGAAGGAGCATCACCTTGAGCATTCCACTTGATAAACTGATCGACAAAGATGTCAACGTATATGAGATGACCTGTGTGGCCATCAAGAAGGCAGAGAACGTCGCTGCAGCCATGGCTGCAAAGAGGGAAGTCCTCTCAGAGGATGAGCCCGTCGAGAGGAAGGAAGAGGAGGAGAAAGTAGTTTCTTCAGTCCTTACTGCAGTCCTCAACGACGAGATCGAGTATACTCCGGCAGAGAAGTGAACCTGAGCACAGAGCAGGGAAACAAGGTAATATTTCTCTTCGGTCCTACAGCAGTCGGCAAGACCCGGCTGCTGTTTGATTTTTTCTCCGGTACCGGTGAAGTGGTCAACGCAGATTCGGTCCAGGTCTACAGGCATCTGGACATAGGTTCCGCCAAGGCCGACAGCAGCATAACGGAAAAGATTCCCCATCCCCTCATTGACATCCTGGATCCGTGGGAGACCTGGAACGTCGCGGATTTCATCCGCCTGGCGGACAAGGCCTGCAGTGAAATCTGGGGCAGGGGGCGCATCCCCGTG
>JAJBWA010000029.1:0-7498 GCA_031935845.1 bacterium
AAACCGCTTCAGGGATGTGCTCTCCAGGCGTATCGTCACCATAGACGGAAAGAACGAGATGTTTCCGGACATTCCGGACGTGCGTTTCAATGCGTATGAGGGGTCACGGGCCATAGTCCGCCACTGCATAGAGGTCCATGGGTTCAGGCGCATAGCCTACATCCGCGCTCCGGAGAACCATATGGCGGCGCAGCAGAGGTTCAAGGCCTACGGGGACGTGCTTGCGGAATACGGAATAGAGTACAATCCAGATATAGTGTCTGACCCTGGTCCCTGGAGCAAGGGAGCGGAAAGCCTCAGGCAGCTGATGGACGAGAGGGAAAAGGTCCCCGGGAAGGATTTCGACATAATTCTGTGCGCCAGCGACTTAATGCTCTATTCCGCAGCCCAGGAGCTTTCGGCCAGAGGCTACGAGATAGGCCGGGACGTGTATGCGTGCGGGTTCAACGATTCCATTGAGTCCAGACTCATGAGCATTCCGGTCACCACCGTAAGGATGCCTGCCTATGAACTGGGAAAGAGTGCGGTAAGGTCCTTCTACGATGTTGCAGAAGGGCGTCCGTGTCCTGACAAGGAACTGCCTGCCACTCCGGTCATCAGGCGCAGCTGCGGCTGTCACGGGGAGTCCGGCTGGTCCGACTGCTCCAGTACTGTCGAGATGGCCGATGCCATAGCCAGCCATTTTCCGGTATCCCGTGATACTGCACGTACGGTCGTTGAGAAAGTAGCCCACAATCCGTCCGACAACAACGTGATGGAGCTTCTTCGCATGCTGTGCACCGAAGGTTCCGATGTCTACGAGATAACCAAGGTCATCAACGGATTCAACAGCATCGGCTCAATTTCCGAATCCAAGAGGAAGGGAATTGTAGATTCGGCCAGGGAGTTCCTTCCTTCCGTCCTTGACAGGATGATGTCCGAAAGAAGCTATGAGGACAGGTCCCAGCGCAGTGCCTTCAACATCTTCAACAACGAGCTGCTGGAAGCCAACAAGGTTTCCGAGATATCTGAAATACTCGGACGCAACTCCACGGCCCTGGGATTCGAGAAGATACTTCTGATTGTCAATGACGGGGAGAAATCCATCTCCATCAGCGACGGAACCGTGTTCTCAGATTCCATGCTGTTCCCCGAGGGCTCCCAGGATGATTCGTTCTCACGGGGAGTCTGGATTGCCGCCCCTCTGTGTACCGAGACGGAGAACATGGGATACCTGCTGATGAAACCCGTCATGTTCAACGGCTCCGTATGCGAGCAGATCAGAAGTGCCGTATCCAGCGCGCTGCGCAACTCGATCCTGTTCGAATCCACCAAGAAGGCCCAGATAACGGCGGAAGAGGCCGAGCAGGCAAGGACAACGTTCTTTGCCAACGTGGGTGAGAACCTCAGGGATCCGCTTTCCGAGATACTGGACATAGTGTCCGCTTCGAAGCTGGATGAAGCGACAAAGAAATCGATTCTTGAAAAGATAACGGGTGCCAACCACATCATCGACCTTGCATTGAGTTCCACGGATGAACTTGAACTGAACAAGTACACTGTGAACATCGGCAGCATCCTATCCGAGTTCGACAGCTACAGTGAAACGATATCCCTTCCTTGCCTTATTGTTGATGAAAACAGGATGAAGCAGGCAATTGAGATCATTGTTTCCTCGATGGGCTTTGATGTCCGTATCTGCGCCTCCCTGCACAAGAAGGGTGTCAGGATAGACATCAACGGTTCCGCATCCGGACTTTCAGACAACGGTGATTCTGCAGGAACCGCGCTTGCGCAGAAGATAATCCTGATGCACGGCGGAACATACAGCACGTCCGAATCCGGATTTTCGTTCATGATTCCTTATCCGACACTGTCCGGAAACGCTCCGCTGGCATGGTCGGACGGAGATGTCCTTGCATGCATAAACGGTCTGACGGAATGCTGCACGGAAAATGTCGTATGCGAGGAGGTCAGCGGATCAAGATTCGCGGAGAAGAAGAGGCTTCCGCCGTTCACCGGAGCCATATTCTGGGACAGCAGCTTCAAGGGCTACAATGCCCTGACTTCCATAATCGCACTCGTCTCCAACAGCAACTACCGCGACCTCCCGTTCATCTGCATGGAATGTCCCAGGTCAAAGTCCCTGGAGGATGCCCTCAGGACATCCGTTGAGGCAAAGGGCCGCGTGGTGCTCCAGATAGGCCCGGCCTATGACGATCTCAACATTTGGCTGCAGGAACCCGAGATAATTACGTGCGAGCTTGGAAACGCCGCCCAGATGTGCAGGCGTCACGAGCCTGCGCTGGTCATGGTTTCCGTTGACGAGCATCTGAACAGGATGGCCCCGGTTGTGGAGTTCCTGAATACGCTCAGGAGCATGAGGATGATATCCCAGACTCCGGCGGTGCTTGTGATGGACTATATGGATGCTGATTTCGTTGCCCGAATCAGCGACATCCCCAACGTGATAGCCGTGAACACATGCATGCTGGAGAGCGAGGAGTTCGCCATGCGCATCCGTGCCGTTCTGGGAGGCTCCGAACTGCTGTCCACGAACACGGGAGCCATAGTCAAGAAGGCCCAGGCATATATCTGCACCCATGCCACGCTCCAGCTCAGCCGCTGGCAGATAGCAGAGGACGTCCACGTCTCCGAGGACTATCTGACACGTGTCTTCAAGAAGGAGCTGGGACTATCTCCGTGGGACTATCTCAACCGTTACAGGATCTGGCTTGCATGTAGTCTCCTGAAAAACACGGGAATGTCGGTAAACGATGTCTCCGTGGCTACCGGGTTCCTCGATCAGGCCTATTTCTGCAGGGTTTTCAAGAAGATCAGGGGCTTCAGCCCCAGCCGGATGCGCAGTGTGAAGAAGTCGGAATTGTACAAAAAATAGTAGGTTGTGTCTGAATTCGCTGCAATAAACTTAACGTACATACTAAAAGGAGATAGTCCGTCTCTGGGCAGGACGGAGTGATGCTGATGGTAAGTACTAGAAACTATGCATTGTCTCTTGAGATCGAGGACCTCAAGAGCAGGCTGAAGGACTGCAGCGAATCAGAGAAAGCGGCCCTGACAGCCGAACTCAAGCAGAAGAAGAGCACAATGGCAAAGGCGGAGAGAAAAGCCCTTTTCGCCCAGATCAACCGGCACAAATTCATCTACATAATGTTGATTATCCCGGTGGTCTACTATTTCATCTTCAAATACATCCCGCTCTGGAATGCGCAGATTGCATTCAGGGACTTCATTTCCCTCAAGAGGACGGGAATCACCGGCGGTACATGGGTAGGGCTCCAGAACTTCAAGACGTTCATCCAGTCCTACTACTTCTGGACGCTGATCCGGAACACCCTGATGTACAGCTTCGGAAAGATCCTGGTGAGCCTTCCGCTGTCCATCCTGCTGGCCATAATGATATATGAATGCACGCATAAGGCACTGAGAAAGGTCGTCCAGACACTGTCCTACCTTCCTCACTTCCTTTCATGGGTCATCATGTACGGAGTCCTGCTGTCGCTGCTCTCACCGAGCGAGGGTATCTTCAACGACATCATCAAGCTTCTCGGCGGAACACCAAGGAGCTTCCTCACGGATACCTCGGCATTCCCGTTCATCGTAATCCTGTCGGATGCCTGGAAGGAGATCGGATGGAGTGCAATCATCTTCATCGCGGCCCTGATGGGAATCGACGGAACGCTGTTCGAGGCCGCCATCGTCGAGGGAGCCAACAGCTGGCAGAGGGTGCGCTACATAACGTTGCCGTCCATCAAGCCCGTCATCGTCATTGTTCTTCTGATGAAGATAGGAACCATCCTGGATGCCGGTTTCAACCAGCTGTACATGCTGTACAGTCCGGCCGTCTACAGTGTCGGAGACATCATCGACACATGGGTCTTCAGGGGAACCATCGAAGGAAGATTCAGCCTTGCAACCGCTGCAGGCATATTCAAGGGTGTCATAGGAATGACTCTCCTGTTCATCTCGAACTGGGCTTCCAGGAAGTTCACTGAAAGCTCACTGTTCTGAGGAGGCTCACCATGGCAAAGAAAAACACATACAACAGCGTGGCGGTCAGGGCGACTGCGGCGGACAGAGTGTTCAACATCGTGGTCACCATCCTCATGGTGCTGCTGCTCATCATCCTGATTGTTCCGATATGGAGTACGATTGCGTTGTCATTCAGACCGCCGGCATACATCGGCACATATCTTGAGGGAATGTTCCTGGCACCGTGGAAGTGGTCGGCCGGAGCCTATAGGGCACTTCTGGGCAACCAGGGATTCCTCAACTCCTTCTGGAACAGCATCAAGATAATGGTCATGGGTGTTGCAACGGCACTGTTCCTCACCATTCCGATGGCCTATGCACTGTCGGTCAAGGGCGTGCCCGGAAAGAAGTGGATCACCATCTTCGTCATGATCCCGTACGTGTTCAACGTCGGAGTCGTTCCCACGTACCTGTTGATCTCCAAGCTGGGACTGACCAACCATCTGCCGTCGGTGTTCCTGCCGGTGGCCCTTAGCACATACAACATGATCATCATGAGGCAGTTCTTCGAGGGAATCCCGAATGATCTGCGCGAAAGTGCCTTCATAGACGGATGCAACGACCTTCAGATCATGTTCAAGATCATCCTTCCGCTGTCCAAGGCAATCATCATGACAATCGGCCTGTACTATGCGGTTGCATTCTGGAACGACTACATGAGGTCCCTGCTGTATCTGCAGAAGAGTTCACTCAAGCCGCTCCCGCTGCTTCTGAGAGACATCCTCATCGGAACCAGCATGAACGACAACCTGGAGGCCAACGCCTTCGGTACTGCTCCCATAGAAGCAATCAAGGCAGCTTCCGTCTTCATCAGCGCAATACCGATGATCATCGCATATCCGTTCATCCAGCGCTATTTCACAAAGGGTACTCTGGCCGGTTCGGTCAAGGGTTGATAAACAGGTTTCAGGGCGGGCGACCGCTTTGATATAGAATCGGAAATCATTTAACGGAGGAAATTAAATGAAGAAAACTCTTATTGTTCTTCTTGTTGCCCTCATTGCAATGACAGCAGTGTTCGCACAGAGTGCAACCGAGGCAAAGAGCGAAGGCCCCATGACCATCACCATGCTTTATGCCGCAACACAGACAGAGGTCGGCGGACTTCCCGATGACTGGGCAGGATACCAGATCCTCAAGGACAAGCTCGGAATCGACCTTCAGCTCCAGATGCTGCCTTCAGCTTCATCAGACCAGGATCTCATGGTCAGAGCCATGGCTGCAGCAGACGAGCTTCCCGATTTCATCACAGTCTCCAGAACAGTCTGGGCAGACCTCGTGAAGCAGGGAATGTTCGCTGATGTCACCGATGACTTCGCAAAGATGCCCGAGAGAAGCAAGGTCATGTTCGGTGATTCTTCAAAGGCTTTCACGACATACAACGGCAGAATCTACGGTTTCGCAACTCCTTCCGCATATGCCGGAAACGAAGGTCTCCTGATCAGAAAGGACTGGCTGGACAAACTCGGACTCAAGGCTCCGACAACTCTGGACGAGCTCTATGATGTCATGTATGCATTCACATACAACGATCCTGACGGAAACGGAAAGAACGACACCTACGGCTACGGCGCATTCGTCGAGGAGTATGTTGCTTACGAAGCATACCCCGGACGCAGATTCGAGCCTCTGATGGGTGCTTTCGGAGTCGAGGGAACATGGAACATGAGCGCTGACAACTTCGGCCTCAAGATCCACGATCCTGCATACTATGACTGGATGGTGTTCTTCAAGAAGATGATCGACAACGGCGTCATCGATCCCAACTGGCAGTCCTACAAGAAGGATGACTTCAGAGCTGCATGGAAGCAGGGTAAGTTCGGTATCTTCAGAGAGCAGAACTCAGCTTACGCTTCAGAGAACAACTACAGCCCGTTCGATGCAAACTTCCCCGATGGCGGATTCATCGTTGTCGATGCTCCTATCGGACCCACAGGCAAGAACTCTGTCGGACCTCTCGTAGAAGGCTTCAGGATCTTTGCAATCAACGCAGATGTCTCAGCCGAGAAGCACGCCAAGATCGTCGAGATGTTCGAGTGGATGTCCTACGGCGAAGGCTACATGCTCTGCGGTTACGGTATGGAAGGAATCAACTACATCCTGGATGCAAACGGACTCCCGCAGTCTGATGCGTCTCTCGGAGACATGGGCTACAACAAGGCCGGTGGACAGAGATACATCCAGCTGAGAAACAGCTCCTTCAACTACAACAACGCAACAGAGACAGCTCTCCGCTATCCCGGATACATCACCAAGGTCTCCCAGAAGTACATGAGCGCCGGTGATGTCCTCATCGAGATGCAGGGCAAGACATGGACAAGAACTCCCGGCCAGAACAGCATGCCGTCTCCGGAGAGTGCTGACGTCTACACATACTACATGCAGGGTATTGCCGAATTCCTGAACGGAAAGACAGCTCTGACGGAGGCCAACTGGAAGGCATTCATCGAGCAGTTCGACAAGATCGGCGGTCTCGCATGGGAGAAGGCAGGCTACGAGTACGCCAAAGAGAACGGATATCTTCTGTAATCTTTAGCATCAGTAGTTTCACTGACGACAACAGGGGGGCTGCGGCCGCATGCCGCGGCCCCTTTTTTCAAATCCGATTATTAAACGACTATGATTGATTCAAGAAAAACCATGACGGAGCGCATGGCTCTGTCTGCCATACGTAAGTACAACACGGAGAATGCCCCCTACAGCTACAAGTCGGCAATTCTCCTCGAGGCCCTCTACCGCGCATACAAGGTGCTTGGAGACGAGGCCATCTACAAGTTCGTGAAGGACATGCTTGATTACTACGTCCCGCAGGACGGCACTGTCCGCACATTCAATCTTGAAGCATACAGCATGGACCAGGTAAGGATGGGCAACATAATGCTTTCCATCTATGACCGGACCGGCGAAAAGAAATACAAGACTGCCATGGACATGTTCATGAAGCAGCTGGAAACACAGCCCAGGACCAAAACCGGCGGCTTCTGGCACAAGGGAGGCTATCCCAACCAGATGTGGCTTGACGGACTTTACATGCAGGCCCCGTTCAGAGTGGGATACTGCATCAGGTTCGGAGGACTGAAGGAATGCCTTGAAGACACCATCAGGCAGTTCGAGCTTGTCTACGACAAGACCCTGGACACAAAGACCGGACTTCTGCGCCACGCATGGGACGAGTCGGTCAAGATGCCGTGGTGCGAGCCCGACGGAAGATCTCAGGAAGTCTGGGCCCGTGCCCTGGGCTGGTATGTCATGGCCCTTGCAGACCTCCTGGAGATGATTCCGGATGTTCCGGAGAACAAGGATTACAGATCCAGATTCGCAGCACTGGCCCTGAAGCTTGCACCTGTGGTGCTGAAGTTCCAGGACAGGGACAGCGGCATGTGGTGGCAGGTGATGGACAAAGCAGGTGTGGGTGCGAACTACCTCGAGACCTCGGCGACATCCATGTTTATCTATTTCTTTGCAA
>JAJBWA010000030.1:0-12199 GCA_031935845.1 bacterium
CGAGCACATCAATGGTTTCATGATGCGGGTCACAGCCGTAGTATTTGAGGATGGAACACGAAATATTCATGTTTGCGTTCTTGTAATCCGGGTAGATTGTCTTCATATAACCCCCTGAAAGCATATGTCCGTATATTTTTCAAAATTGGATATAATGCATCTTCTGTTAAATTTGAGAAGTGGCTGAGCTGTATATGTGCTTGGCTTCATTCCAAAGTTCATCATATTGCCCGGCAGTCAGATTCTCAAGCGCAAGATTCCTTTCATCAGCCAGTTTCTTCAGTATATTGAATCTCTTTGTGAATTTGTTGTTTGCATAGGACAATGCGTCCTGTGGCTTGACGTGTTTCTTCCTGCAGAGATTGACTACCGTAAACAGAAGATCTCCGAGTTCATCCATGGTCTGCTCGTCGGTTTCTGCATCTATGACTTCCTGCAGTTCTTCCTTGACCTTGTCGACGACGCCTTCTGTATCAGGCCAGTCGAACCCGACCTTGACGGCTTTCTTGGAAATGCTGTAGCAACGCTCGAGTTCCGGAGCGCTTTCCGGAACGCCTGCAAAGAAATCTTCAGATGACTCGCTGCGTCCTTCTTTTTCTTTCTTTATACGGTTCCAGTTACTGAGGACCTCTGCAGTGTCCTTGACCTCCGTTGTCGAAAAAACGTGCGGATGTCTGCGGATGTATTTCTCACATGCATCGTTCAGACAGTCGGCCAGGCTGAAGTCTCCGTTCTGGTCATGTATCTTTCCCAGAAGGAACAGATTCAGAAAGACATCTCCGAGCTCCTCGCTCTGATGGGGCTTGTCGCCGTCATTCAGTGCATCAACATACTCGTAGATTTCTCCCTGCATGCTGCGGATGATATCACGCGGCATCTGCTCCTTGTCCCACGGACATCCGTCCACGGGATCACGCAGGAACGTCACTATATCATATAGATTCCTCATGTCCGTTGCGACATCATCGGTCTTGTGAAGCTCGTATTCTATCATAGTCTCTCCATCTCTATATGCGTTCTGACAATGCGGCAGCTGCCGGCGATATGGAACTTGCTCATTTCCTTGGGGAACAGAAGCTTGAATATGTTCTTGTCTCCGTATATCTCAACACGGAATGCACCGGGTGCCGTACGCTCGATCATGTAATCACCGTTTCCGGAACCTGCAATGGAATCGAGTATTCCGAGTATTTCATCATCCCTGATGTCCGAAATCTCGAATACACTGCCCTTCATCTTGCTGGACAACGATATCTTCTTGCCTGTCGGATTCGGAGGAAGAACCTTCAGCTCCTTGACGGTGAAACCTTCTGCAAGTGCATTGTTGAGCTTTTTCACGGCATCAGGCGTGATCTGACTCACGGGAAGCTCGCACAGGAGAAGCTCGTTCTCACCGTAGACTCCCATCGAAATCGGATTCAGGAACTCCAGCCTGGGTTTGGGATTGAAGCCCTGTGTGAACATCACGTCAAGTCCTGCGCGCTGAAATGCCATCTCGAACTGGCGCATTACGGCTATATGCGAGTTGTATACCGCCCTACCCGATTTCTCATACGTCAGAACCGTCTGGACGTATTCAGATGCCGGCGGAATCACGTGCACAGGATGCTTCTTCAAGCTGAAGTCTTCGTTTGAAGCTGGAATCACATGTGTTCCGCTCTTTGTGCATACACCGCATCTGTGGTCACATTCCGAATCACAGATATGGGTAAGCTCATGGCGTGCAGCCTTCTCGTATTCCTTTTTCAGATAAGCTTTTGAAACATTCATAGACACGGAATCCCACGGAAGCTCGTCATCAAGGTTCCAGCTCCTGGGGCTGGTGTCGTAGTTCAGTTCGGCAATGGCCTGCTGCCACAGGTCCCATCTTATGTACTCATCCCATGCATCAAGCCTGCAGCCCAGTTCATAGGCTTTCTGAATCAGGTCACAGCACTCATATCCGCCACGCGATACAAGACCTTCCAGAAATGAAATGGAAGGCTCGTGGTACGAGACCTTTATGCCGGGAATGGCATCCATCAGCGCCCTTTTTATGCTTCTCAGGTGATTTCCGGATTCCTCCATGGTCATCTGGCGCACCCACTGGTACGGAGTATGTGACTTGGGAATGAACGTACCGATATTGATGTTCATGTTGATCTTGGTGGCATTCCTGATGGCAAGCAGGAAGTCTACAAGACTCTGCTGCTCTGTCTGCACATCCACGAACGGAAGTCCGACCATGAAATAGAACTTGGCAAGCTTCCATCCGCGGGATCTTGCTTCCTGTATGATGCTGATTATGGACTCCAGAGGTACTTCCTTGTTGTTGGACCTCTGGTTCTCCAGCAGCGGTGTCTCTATTGCAAACGTGAGGCCGCTCTTACGGACTTCAGAAAGCTGCTCTATGATGCTGAGTCCGAACGTGCTCACCCTGAGCGACGGAAGCGAGAACGATATGCTTCTGGCCCTGTATGATTCATTGAGGGCCTTTATCAGTTTGTCCAGACCGGGATAATCACCGGAAGAAAGCGATGACAGCGTGATCTCCCTATAACCCAGCTGGCTGACATTCTGCTCCACAAGTTCATATACAGTATCGAGATTCCTCTGTCTGAACGGCTTGTAGTACTGTCCTGCATGACAGAACCTGCATCCGTTGGGACATCCGCGCATTATCTCAACAGTGCCGTGGTCCTGTGCCGTCTCGAATGACGAGATTGCAAAATGTTCAAGCACAGGGCTTTCGGAACCGGTTCCGAATGTATCGTCCACTGCCCTTCTGGCCATCTGTTTTCCCGGATACCACAGATACGGGATTTCCTTGAGGGCTTCTATGCGCTCGGATCTGGTGCGGTACTTCCCTATTGTCTCGATTATCTGCCTGATGTCGGCTTCCGCCTCTCCGATATGGACGAAATCAAAGAACCGCGAGAACGGAAGCGGATTGGTTGCCGCAGGACCTCCGGCGATGACCACGGGATCCGTTTCGCTGCGGTCCTTGACGTCAAGTGCAATTCCGCCCAGATCCAGGATCTGGAGTATGTTCGTGGCGCTGAGCTCGTAGCCGATGGAGATTCCAAGATAATCAAGCTCGTTCAGAGGAAAATGCTCCTGAAGCGTGAACAGAGGGATGTTCTTCTCCCTGAGAAGAGCCTCGAAATCAGGTGCTACTGCAAAGACTCTGTCGCACATGGCCGTGGGAATCCTGTTGATCAGGTCATAGAGGATCCTTATGGCATTGTTGGCCATTCCTATCTCGTACAGGTCAGGAAAGCACATGGCGCACTTGACCATGCCGTCGGAATAGTGCTTCAGGCCATGTATGTATTCACTTCCGATATACCTGGCAGGATTCTCAACCTCAAGGAAACCGTTTCCGAGCAGCCTTTCCATATCTTTCATTGCAACCTGCCTTTGAGTTCCTCGTCATCGGGATTCAACCTGAAAGCCTGTGTCCAGTATATCCTTGCATTGACCTTGTCATACAGCTTCTCGAGAATGTTTCCCTTTGTCTTCAGCAGCATGGAAAGGCTGATGTCGTTCTCTGTGTAATGGGAATTGTTCATCAGGACATCGGTAAGCGACAGGAACTTCTTTGCAGTCACCTCCCCCATGCCTATCTCCCTTGAGAACCTGCACAGAAGCGACAGATAGGAATCAAGCTCCTGTTCGTCTATCGTCGTATACCACGCTGCAAAAGTCTCAAGCATGAAGTCGGGATCGACAGGAGCCGAGAACATCAGGTCGATGTATGAAGTGAAGTCGAGATGACCGGACAGATATGAAAGCATGTTCCTTGCATTCTCGTTGTCACCGGTCCTGCAGTAGGAACGGTACAGGGCTTTCTGGGCCTCGACGCCGTCCTCAGGCTTCAGCACCATCTGTACAAGAGAATCCGGAGCATCAAGTGATATGAATGCACTTACGGCAAAGCTTCTGTCCTCGGGAGTCTGTGTTGACTCATCTGACATCAGATAAAGAAGAAGACTCTCAAGTGCCTTGTCCTGCTCTCCCAGTGCAAAATAGGATTTTGCCTTCAGTATCAGATCTGACTGAGACGGATTCTTTTTCTTTGAAATCCTTGTCACCACCTGACTGTAGTTGCCCTTGTCATATGCAGACTTCAGGTCAGAACAGGAGGAAACCAACAAAATGAATACAAGTGATGAAAGAAAAAGGGAGAATGCATGTCCTTTTATGTTGTCCATTGCAATCCCCCTATGAATCAAAAAATAAGAAGGCCCTTCATAAGCCGAGTTCTGTTTATGCAATCATCTATCTGGGACAACCGTTACCGGCTGCCTCAAGCAGCCTACCCGCGTGTATGGGACGGACAATCCACACGCTTCTTGGCCTTGCTCCTGATGAGGTTTGCCATGCGAAGCCCATTACTGGACTCCCGGTGGGCTCTTACCCCGCCGTTTCACCCTTACCTCCGCAAGCGGAGGCGGTCTGCTCTCTGTTGCACTTTCTGTAGCCTTACGGCTCCCGGACGTTATCCGGCATCATGTCCTGTGGAGCTCGGACTTTCCTCCCCGGCGCAGAAGCGCCGAGGCGATTGCTTGAAGAACCTTCAGTCTGATCTCAGAAATCCGAGTCAGTATCGAAATCAATACCCTCGGTATCGAATCCGCTGGTGTCACCGCCGATGTTGTCGGCTGTGTCGTCCTTCTCCTCTGCTGCCAGGTGCTTCTCTTCAAGATCAGCGTAATCTGTGCTGTCTTCATAGTAGAGCACACGGCTGCAGTACGGGCAGAAGAGGATGGAATCCTCGTCCGACTCGCTGTTGGTGGAGGCCCTGACCTCGTTGACGAACTGTGCGGGGAGAATCATGTGACATCCGGTGCAGACGATATTGTGGACAGCCACAATACCCTTTCCGCCCTTGTTGCGGATGATTCTCTCGAACTTGAACAGGAGGTTCGGGTCAAGATCCTTGGCAAGCTCATTCTTCTTTGCAACGATCTCGTCGAGCTCTTTCTGCTTCTCCTCGATCTGCTTGTCCATCTCGGCTCTTGCTTCCTTGACTTCCTCTTCCTGGTTCTGCATGACCGCTTCCTGGGCAAAGAGCTTCTTTTCCTGCTCCTCCAGATAGTTCTGCTTGGCAATCAGGCCCTTGCGGAACTTCTGCTCGTCTTCCTTTGCGGTCTCTATCTCTTTCTGAAGAGTCTCGAATTCCCTGGCCTGGGTGATGGTCTCCATCATCTTCTCGCTGGTCTCGCGCTTGTTTCCGGCTTCGTCCAGCTTGACGCGCAGAGTCTTGAGTTCCTCTTTCACTTTCTCGATCTTCTCGTGCAGTTCAAGGTATGTGATCTTAGTCTTGTGGAGGGCATCCTCCTGGTCGGCAAGCTCCTTGGGGATTTCCCTGATCTTGTCTTCAACTTCGAACATCTGAGCCAAAACAACCTGCAGCTGGCTTAATGTGTTGTAGATCTCTTTCATAACCTTATACTCCTAATATCATACATAGTCCTTGAGTTTCTTGGCGCGCTTGGGATGTCTGAGCCTTCTGAGCGCCTTGGCCTCAATCTGTCTGATTCTTTCTCTGGTCACTTCAAAATACAGTCCAACTTCTTCAAGTGTCAATGAGTATCCGTCTTCGAGACCGAATCTCATCTTGAGCACTTCCTGCTCTCTCGGCGGAAGGGTTGCAAGAACCTCCCTGAGCTGCTCCTGAAGCAGTGCGAACGATGTCTGCGTTGCAGGGTTCTCGACTTCCTTGTCCTCGATGAAATCGGAAAGCAGTGAATCCTCTTCCTCTCCGACCGGAGTCTCGAGACTGATGGGCTCTCTGGCAACGTTCTTGACCGTCTTGACCTTGCTCTCGGGCCAACCGAGCTTCTGTGCAATCTCCTCGTCGGTCGGTTCGCGTCCGAGGCTCTGCATGAGGATCCTTGACTCCCTGACGACCTTGTTGATCTGCTCGATCATGTGCACGGGAACCCTGATGGTCCTTGCCTGGTCGCTGATGCTTCTGGTGATGGCCTGTCTGATCCACCATGTTGCATACGTGGAGAACTTGTAGCCCTTGCGGTACTCGAACTTCTCTACGGCCTTGATGAGACCGATGTTTCCTTCCTGGATCAGGTCGAAGAAATGAAGTCCCCTGTTGGTGTATTTCTTGGCAATGGAAACGACAAGACGGAGGTTTGCCTGGATCAGGCGGTCCTTTGCTGTCTTGAGCATCTTCATTCCGCGCTTTATCTCGGTAGCCTGTGAAAGAATGACGTCGCAGTTGTCCTCGAATTCGAACTCGATCTTCCTAAGG
The DNA here is from genome assembly GCA_031935845.1 of bacterium. Taxonomy (GTDB): domain Bacteria; phylum Spirochaetota; class Spirochaetia; order Sphaerochaetales; family Sphaerochaetaceae; genus UBA9732. Next base: position 6,254 of record JAJBWA010000030.1, read on the forward strand.
CTCCTGACAGTGGTCTGGTAGTTTGAAATCAGATCCTTGATCTCATCGGTGGGCATGCCGAGCTTTTCCTCGACAGCCTCACGCTTGCTTGTCGTGACGAGGTCCCTTGAAAGCATCCTGACTTCCTTGTCATTGGAAACCTGGAGCTTGTTCTCAAGCACAGTCCTGTTGTTCTTGAGCTCGATGATGTCATGCTCTGCGGAGGTGAACTTGTCCGTGAACATGGTGATCTCTTCGGGCTGGATCTCTATCTGGGAGAGTTTCTTCAGAAGCTGGGCCTTCTTCTTGACAAGTTCGTCGTTATGAAGGACTTCCTCTCCGGATGCGAACTTGTTCTGCTTGAGTTCGTTGTAGTTACGAAGAGCACTCTGACACTCCTTGAGGCTCTCCTTGTAGAAGGACGAGTATCTCTTCTGCTCGGTGATCAGTTCCTTCTGGTCCTTTGCGTTGAAGTCCTCGGCTTCCTCATACTTCACGTTCAGCTTCTCGAGTATCTGGGAGAAGCATGTGATCATGATTCCGGACTGCTGGATGACCTGCTTGATTATCAGGGCACCCTCTTCCATCTGCTTGGAAAGCTCGACTTCCTCGTCTGCCGTCAGCAGCGTCTCACGTCCGATCTCACGGAGATAGAGCCTGATGGGATCATCGGAGCTTGTCTCTCCCTTGTCGGTTCCGAGTACGTTGGGCCTGTTGCGGACGGCCTGCTCAACATCTTCATCGATGTTGGAAAGACCTTCGGATGCACCCATTCCGTCGGAGAAGTTCTCACGGATGAATGTCTTTGTGTAGGAGTCCCTCTCGTCGATGTTCTCCTCGTCTTCATCCTCGTCCTCATCCTCGTCTTCCTCGGACTCGTCTTCCTCAACCTTCTCAAGCTCTGCGTCAGTGGGCTCATCCATGAGATCAAGAGCAGACTCTTCATCGTCGTTGAGGATATCCTCGTCATCTTCCGGCTCGAGAAGATCATCGCTTTCCTCGTCCAGATCCTCGATGTCATCGCTCGTGGGCTCTCCGATGAAGTCGGAGCTGTCCTCGTCGGCATCCTCGATGAGCAGATTCTGCTTGCTCAGCTCGGCCTTGAAGAAAGCGATGTCCTCTTCGGAATCGACATGTTCCGCAAGCAGATACTCGCTGAGATCGGACAATGTGAAAGAATTCTCGTTCTTTGCAGAATACAGCAGCTTCTGCAGTATTTCGTTCCTGGTTTCCTCAGTCATCAACTTATTTCCTAACCTTCCATCTCGCCCTTGAGTTCCTGGATCTTCCTGTCGAGTTCAAGCTTTGCCTGAAGCAGGTTGTCCAGTTCCTGTTCATCCGTGATATCCATCTCTCCGCCGTTGAGCATCCTCTGAACGGAAGCCCTGCTCTCCTCCAGCTGCGTCAGCTTGATCTGCTGAACTGCGTCTTCCAATGTCCTGTCGACATCCATACGCCTGTACATCTCGCCGGTGAATGCAGTCACCACCAGATTCCGCAGTTCCGGATCCTCTATCATCTGAAGAATCATGTCATCGGTTCCTATGTCCTGCCGCACAGCATCCTCAAGCACTATGTACAGCGTCCTTGCCGCATCGTCCTTGAGGTGGTTGAGCTTGATTTCGCTTCTGAATTTCTCGAACCTGTCCCTGTTCTTCATCAATATCAGCATTGCATTGAGCTCTGTTGAGGCTTTAAGCGGGTTCAATTTCGTATGTTCAGCCGGTCTCTCTCTCTCAATCTGTGCCGGCTCATCTGTACGCTGCCTCTGATAATCGCTCATTACCTGCTCTGCCGAAACCCGGAGTGCATTGGAAAGATAAGTTATGTAACCCTGACGCTCCAGTTCAGATGCCGTAGCGTCAAGATAGCCTTTTACCTCCTTCAAAACAGATGATTTCCCTTTGGGCTGACGTATATCATACATTTTTAACGCTGAAGATACAAGATAAGAAAAGCCCTGAACTGAATTTACACAGCTTTCCTGAAGTGCCTGGGCACCCTGTTCCTCCAGCATCTGGGAGGCATCCTTTGCACCCTCCAGCTTCATGACGTAGTTGGACAGTTCCTGCTTCTGGCATTTGATAAGCGCCTCACGTGTTGCCTTCTGGCCTGCGGCGTCAGAATCAAACAGAAGATAAATACTGTCACAATAACGCTTTATCATCTTTATATGTTCATCAGTCAGTGCCGTTCCACACGTTGCGCAGGAGTAATTCAGACCTGCCTGATGAAGAGAAATCACGTCAAAGTTTCCCTCACAGATTATGATCTTCCTGTTCTGCTTCATTGCCGGAAGACTTTCATAGAAACCGAACAGGACGTTTCTCTTGCTGTAGAGCACGGATTCCGATGAGTTCTTGTATTTGGGAGCCTCGCTGTATCCGGACATATCCCTTCCGCTGAAGGCCACGCAGTTGCCCTGCCAAGTGCGGATGGGGAACATGATCCGGTCCCTGAAGAACCCTTTGTTCTCACGGTCCTTGTAGACCAGACCGGAACTCCAGATCAGTTCATCCGTGTAGTTCTGTTTCTTCAGGAGGCTGTACATCCACTCGGCCTGAGGCGGGACATATCCCAGCTGGAACCTGTCGCAGGTCTCGTCCGTGATGCCCCTGCCCTTTATGTATTCGCGGGCCTTTGCGGATGCAGGGCTCTTCAGAAGGTACTGATGAAGGTAGGCACCCAGACGGTTGTACATGTCGCCCATGGCGCTGCGCCTGCTCTGCTCCTTCTTCTCTGCCTCGGATTCCTCCTTGAGCTCCACACCGGCCTGCTTTGCGAGTATCTCCACGGCTTCACCGAATTCCACATGCATGTAGTCCATGATGAAGTTGAAGATTCCGCCGCCCTTCCCGCAGGCAAAGCACTTGTAGAAACCGCTTCCGTTTCCGCTGTTGTCCACAACAGTGAATGACGGATTCTTGTCATTGTGGAACGGGCACAGGCCCCAGAATCTGTCGCCTTTTCTGGTAAGGCGTACGTACGGGGAAATCACCTCACTCAAGGTGAGACGTGACTTGATGTTTTCCAATACAGATTCCGAGTATTTCGCCATTGTCCGCCTTACATCATGACCACTGGATTATTTGCGCGCCTATCTTTCAGTATAGCATCGATTTCACGTTTCGTGTGGATTTTTCCCTTGTTCATGCCCGGACAGAGCTTTGATTCGGCATCCCAGCTCTCCTGGTCCTCCAGGATATGGGCCCAGAAGGGATAATCGGCGCACTGCTTTGGTCTGGCGGAATAGACCTTGCATCCTTTGTCCGACAGGAATATGCAGTCATAGTTCTCTTTTTCCCTGAGGCTGATCATCTTGAAGGCACCCATGTCCACTATCCTGCAGAATGTATCGACGAACTGCTGGCGCTCCATGCCCAGACAGTCTGCCATTCCCTGGATATCTTTTTCACTCAGAAAGACATAACCGGGTTCGCTGCTGCAGCAGTATCCGCATCCCTGGCATTCGAATGAAAGACCTTTCTCGTAAAAACAATTCCCCATGGCAAACCCCGGCAACAGCCCTTGGAAACAGATACGGTCTTCCCTTTTGAGGAAGACCGCAACTAGTGGAGAGAGAAGGATTCGGACCTTCGAAGGCTGAGCCAACAGATTTACAGTCTGCCCCCTTTGACCGCTCGGGAACCTCTCCATTATCTAGCCACCTGTCGGATTCGAACTGACGACCCCGAGATTACAAGTCACGTGCTCTGGCCAACTGAGCTAAGGTGGCAATATGTCATAAGCGACAGAAAGCAATGTACAAAAGTTTCATGACTTTTGCAAGTACTTTCCGCCGTTTTTTATGACATTAAGTTAATTATCAATATGTTCCCAAGTTTCCGGATGATCCGCCGCTGATATCAGAACCGAACACATAATCCTTGCCCGGAAGTATGGCATTCAATGCGATGCCCACGATAGATGCGATTGCAAGTGATGTCAGCGTGATGTGTGCGCTTCCGACCGTAAACGTGATGCCGTCCGTGAATCCGAGGCCGCAGACAAGGATGGTTGCACCTATGATCAGGTTCCTGGAGTTGGAGAAGTCAACCCTGTTCTCCACTATGTTCCTGACTCCGATTGAGGAAATCATTCCGTAGAGGATGAATGAGATACCGCCGATTATGGCTGCGGGCATGGAATTGATCAGGGCTGCAAAGGCCGGTGAGAACGAGAGCACTATGGCGTAGATGGCCGCAAGCCTGATTACTCTCGGATCATAGACCTTGGAGAGGACCAGGACTCCGGTGTTCTCGCCGTAGGTCGTGTTTGCAGGTCCGCCGAACATTGCGGAAATCGATGTTGCAAGACCGTCTCCGATGAGTGTTCTGTTAAGACCGGGATCTTCGATGAAGTTCTCGCCTACCGTTGCGGAGATGGCCGAGATGTCTCCTATGTGCTCCATCATTGATGCGATGGCTATGGGAGCCATGACCAGGATGGACGTGATGTCGAACTTGAAGATCGTTCCCTTGAAGTTTGTGAACATCGGCTGAAGTCCGATGATCTTCGAGCCGGCAACTGCCGAGAAATCAATCAGCGGTGCGCCGGAAGCATTCGTAGCTCCGAATGCATTTGCTATCAGAGCAATGATATATGAGATTACGACACCGAGAAGGATCGGGACAATCCTGATCATTCCCTTACCCCAGATGTTGGCGACCACGATCACCACCATGGCTACCAGTGCCAGCCACCAGCAGGTAGAGGCGTTGGATACAGCCGACGGAGCAAGGTTCAGTCCGATGAGGATGACGATGGGACCTGTGACTATCGGCGGCAGGAAGCGCATGACCTTCTTGACTCCGACGAACTTGACGATCAGTGCAAGGACCACATACAGAAGACCGGCAACTACGATTCCGCCGCCTGCATACTGCAGTTTCTCTGCAGCCGACATGGTTGCATACTTTCCGGAATCAAGTGCCGCCACTGCAGCATAACCGCCCAGGAACGCGAATGATGAACCCAGGAATGCCGGGACCTTGAACTTGGTCATGAGGTGGAAGAACAGAGTTCCGAGACCTGCCATGAGCAACGTGGTCTGGATCGAAAGCGGAAGACCATAGGAATTGACAAGAATCGGAACAAGTACGGTTGCCCCGAACATGGCGAACAGATGCTGCATACCGAGTACAAGCATCTTCGGAGTGCCGAGCGACCTGGCATCTCTGATTGCATCCTGCTTTGACATTTAACGCCTCCTTAGCGATAGTGCAAAAAAAAAGTCAATCTCGACGATTGACTTCCAAAAGGGAAAAGGCACCCGGTGTCTCAAGCAAATCCATCATGATGAACCTCTCAAGCATAGGCGCCCCCTCAATGATTCTGAAAAGCAAAATAGCAGATAATCAGGATAATGAGAAGAGCGCCGGACGCAATTTCTGAAAAAACAACAAACTGCAACAGAATGTGTTGTTTTACTTGATTTTACGTGCTTCCATGTAATAACGCTTCTCGTTGGCCTCACCCATGCTGAAGGTCTTCCTGGGAAGTGCTCCGTCCTTGATGATCGTCTCGAAGAACGTACCTTTGTCGATGGCAGGAAGGAACAGTCCTATATTGCCCTTCTCGCTTCCGAGCTTGTCCGTAACGTCGGCTCCATGGATGTAGTCCACGCCGTAGCCTTTCTCGAGAAGTGCATCGATCACCTTCTGGAGCGTGCCGGCTGCAATGGCTGCCGACGGGTTCTTCAGCGTCACCACCACATGCTTGTCTGCAGTGCAGTATCCGAACCTCTGCTGTTTCTGGTCTCCGATCTCCCTGGCTATGCAGTTCCTGCATCCGACCTTTTCCATCTGGACATCCGATGCATTCTTCCTGAGTTCTTCAAGGAATACTTCCTCGGGAACGTTGAACAGCACGCGGTGGATGGGCTCGAAGACAAGGCCGGGATCAAAGATGTTCTCAAGCTCGACAAGACAGAATCTTGCGGGATGGTTCTTCCTCTCCTCTTCCGTA
>JAJBWA010000031.1:0-5862 GCA_031935845.1 bacterium
ATTTCATATCCTGTCCTCCTTGGAGAGCTCCTCGCTCATCTCGTTGACTGTCTTGTAATCCGTTATCAGTGTGTCGAATAGTTTGCATCTGGCTGCTGCGATTATGGCCGGGATCTTTTCCTTTCCGGCGCAGATGCAGACCTTGTTTGCAGTATGCTGAAGAGCCCCCTGCGTTATTCCTGCATATCTGAATCTGCTTCCGTAGGGTTCCATATAGCCATTGTCGTTGAAGAATCTTGCCAGTATGTCGCCCTTCACGCCATTGTCCGTAAGGTATTTGTATTCACCTTCCGTGAAGCTGTTCAGCGGATAGCTCTTGATGTTGGTGAACGATCCCAGTCCGAACACGGCCATGTCCAGGTTCTTCCAGATGTCGTGGATTTCGCTGTAGGCACGCCTGATCTGCTCCAGCTCCTCTTCGTTGCGCAGCGTGAGCATCGGGACGTTGTAGTAATATGCCCTGGATGCGAGCTTGGTGGCGGCATGGTTGACTATGACGCTTTCCTGGTACTCTGCCAACGTGCTTCCGATGCTTCCCATCAGCGGCACGATCTTGGGCGTGAAGCGCTTGCGCTCGGGGCACTGCTTAATCCTCAGCACTGTCTCGTAGATGGTGGATCCCCAGCCGATTCCCACGCTCATGCCCGCCTTGATTTCCCTCTGGAGATAGCGGGAAGCAGTCTCGGAGACATCGTTCAGACGGTCTCTTCTGTCGATTCCCGTGGTACTGGAGGAGGGGGCGATGATGAGCTCCCTGATTCCGAGCATGGATGCGATGTCCATGGCAAGGTCCCTGAACCTGCGCGGCGGCTGGACGGTTATGGTGACGATCCCCAGGCTTCGGGCCTTTTCCAGAGCCCTCGAGACCATCGGGCGCGACATTGCCACCTTCCTGGCAATCTCGTCCTGGGTGTTTCCGCTTTCGTAATACAGTGAAGCTATCTTGTAGAGGACATTGACGTCTTCAAGCACTGCCTAACCCCTGAGAGCTTTGTCCAGGTCCTTTATCAGGGCCCTTATGTCTTCTGCCTGGAAGAGGTTGCGTCCGAAGGCGAGTCCCTTGACTCCCTTGGCCACCACCTCCTTCACGACATCGGTGATGTCACCGTCCTTGGGTCCGCCGGCCAGGATCACCGGTACGGGACAGTTGGACGTGACCTTGTCGAAATCCTTGCAGTAGAATGCCTTGATTACATCGGCACCGATCTCTGCGGCAATCCTTGCGCCGGAAGCTATGAATGTGGTGTCGTTGTTCATGGTGTAGTCGGCGTTGAGGACCTCGGCGATCACGGGGATTCCCAGCCTGTGGTAGTCCTCGCACACGCGGGCCAGTTCAAGCTGACATTCCTTGTCGCGCTTGCCGTTGAGCACGAACATGAACAGCGCGGCATCGGCTCCGAGCTTTGCGGCCAGATCTGCGCTTGCTATGCTCTGGTGAAGGTCATTGTCATATGATGTGTAATTGTCTCCGATCATGGTACCGCCGACAGAAGCCCTGAGGACCAGAAGCTTGTCATCCATTGCCTTGCTGCAGACATGGCCTGCCATGCCGGGATTCAGGATGAATCCGTCAAGAGCGGTATCCTTGAGTGACTTCACCAGTTCCGGTGTGTTCCGGAGCCCGTCCATGAGTCCGTAGATCTGCGGGTGGTCGAATGCTGCGACGAATAGTTTTCCTTTGTTGGCGAACAGTCTCGCCGTTCTTCTTTCAAGTCCTGTCATGCGGGTCTCCTTAATGTGTCCTGTCCGTTTATGAACAAATGTTCATGAACTTTGTTCACGGCACGGTTTCATTATATGCACCGCATTTCCGAGCTGTCAAACTCTTTATACAGTATATATATCTATAATCCGGGTTGAATTCGGCCCTGCATTGTGGCATTGTATTATCCGGAGGCTCAAATGGACCATCTGAAATATCTTCTTGCGGCCAACGAGGTTGCACGCAGGGCCAGGGAAAACGGCAACACTCCGTTCGGAGCCGTGCTTGTGGATGAAAACGGAAACATAGTCATGGAGCAGGGCAATGCGGAGAAGGACCTGCATGACGCCACCGCCCATGCAGAACGCATGCTTGCAAGCCGCGCCAGCCAGGCCTTCAGCAGGGAGTTCCTGTGGAAGTGCACCCTCTATACTACGTTCGAGCCATGCTGCATGTGCACCGGTGCCATCTACTGGGCAAACATCGGACGCATAGTCTACGGAGTGACTGAGGAGAAGCTTCTCCAGATGACGGGTGCGGACGACAAGAACCCCACGTTCAACATCTCATGCCGCACCATTCTTGCCGCGGGACAGAAGAAGATAGAGGTCCTGGGGCCTTTCCCCGAGATAGGGCATGCCGTTGAGGAAGTCCACAGAGGTTTCTGGAACAATTAATTCTCTTCGAGTATCTCTCTTGCAACGAACACGCCGCTGGCCGATGCGTGTGAGAGCGAGTGCGTGACGCCGCTTCCGTCGCCGATCATGTACAGGCCCTTGTATCTGGTCTCCAGATGAGCGTCCACCTTGACTTCCATGTTGTAGAACTTGACCTCAACGCCGTAAAGCAACGTATCGTCGTTGGCTGTGCCGGGAGCAATGCGGTCAAGGGCATAGATCATCTCGATTATGCCGTCCAGGATACGCTTGGGCAGTACCAGCGAGAGGTCGCCGGGCTCTGCCTGCAGCGTGGGGCGCACGAAGCTTTCCTCAATTCTCTTGTGGTTGCTGCGCCTTCCGCGGATCAGGTCTCCGAAACGCTGGACTATGACGCCGCCTCCCAGCATGTTGGAAAGCCTTGCAATGCCTTCGCCGTAGCCGTTTGAATCCTTGAAGGGCTCGGTGAAATGCTTGGATACAAGAAGTGCGAAGTTCGTGTTCTCCGTGCGCTGGGAAGGATCCTCGAAACTATGTCCGTTTACTGTGACGATACCGTTTGTATTTTCATTTACCACAATACCATAGGGGTTCATGCAGAACGTACGGACGTTGTCTTCGAACTTCTCCGTGCGGTAGACGATCTTGCTCTCGTAGAGCTTGTCCGTAAGCGGTGCAAATACGGAGGCGGGAAGCTCCACGCGCACGCCGATGTCAACGCGGTTGGAGAGCGTCTCTATCTTCAGCTTGCGGCAGATTTCCTCCACCCATTTGCTTCCGCTGCGGCCTACCGAGACTATGCACCTGGGGCATTCGTAGGTGGCCTTGTCCGTGATGACGCGGTATGTGCCGTCAACGACTTCAATGCTGCTGACCGGCTCCATGAAGTGGAAGTCTATGTGGTCCTTCATCTCCTCGTAGAGGTTCTGCAGCACGATGTAGTTTATGTCTGTTCCAAGGTGTCTGACGGATGCGTTGAGGAGCTTGAGCTTGTTCTGCATGCACAGGCGTGATATCTCCGAACCTGCGGTGGTGTAGAGCTTTGTACCTTCGCCGCCGTGGGTCATGTTGATCTGGTCCACATACTGCATGAGCTCGGTGGCCTGCCACTTTCCGATGTGCTCGCACAGCGTGCCGCCGAAGTCATTGGTGATGTTGTATTTTCCGTCGGAGAATGCTCCGGCGCCGCCGAATCCGGACATGATGGAGCAGGGCCTGCAGCCTATGCAGGTCTTGACCTTCTTTCCGTCAATCGGGCATCTGCGCTTGTCCAGTGAGTTGCCCATCTCGATCACGGCAACCCTGAGCGAGGGCTTGCCTTTCATGAGCTCGTAGGCGGAGAAGATTCCGCCCGGGCCGGCACCGATTATTATCACGTCATATTTGTTGTTGTTCGAGTCAGACATAGCACGTCAACTGTACTATTCTTTGAATTTATTTTCAATTATGCTAACATGTTCCCATGACTACTTCTGAGTATTTATGCGGAAACAGATACCCCGGCAGGATCATCGCCGCGGGGATTACTCCGGGCGGCAGACTGGTGTACGCCTACGCCATCATGGGCCGCAGTGCCGGCAGCCGCAACAGGGTCTTCAGGACCCATGGGGACGAGCTCTACACCGTGCCGTTCGACGCCACCTCCATCAAGGATCCGACGCTTCTGATCTACCCGGCCATCCTGGCAGCAGGTGCCCGCAAGATAGTTGCCAACGGCAACCACAGCCTGGACATCCAGCGCGGTCTTTTCGAAAGCAAGTCGCCGGCACAGTGCCTGAAGAGCCGCACATACGAACCCGACGATCCCCATTTCACACCCAGGATTTCACTTGTGATAGAGCTCGATGCCTTTGAGTTCGGCATCCTGAGGCGTCTTCCGGACGGAAGCTGCGACAGGAGCTTCTGGCGTCTTCCGCGCAAGCCGGGCGTCCTGTACATGATCCACACATATGAAGGAGACGGCAATCCGCTTCCGTCTTTCCGTGGAGAGCCGAGGGTCCTTGAGGCCGAGGACGGCTACGCCGATATCCTGTGGAACAGTCTGGACAAAGAAAACCGCATATCGCTTTACGTAAGGGAAGGGGATGACACGGTAGTCATCAATGCAAGGGAGGCAGAATGAGGATGGATCTCAAGTACGGCTGCAATCCGAATCAGAAGAAAGCATACATCGAGTCTTCCGGCGACATGCCGCTGACTGTGCTCAACGGAAAGCCGGGCTACATAAACCTGATGGATGCGCTCAACGGATGGCAGCTTGTTTCCGAGCTCAAGGCCGCAACGGGCATGAGTGCGGCGGCATCGTTCAAGCATGTGTCGCCGGCAGGGGCTGCGGTAGCGTTACCGCTGGACGATACAGAAAGACGTATGTATTTCGTTCCGGCGTCCAGAATGCTCACTCCGCTTTCAACTGCCTACATCAGGGCACGCGGCGCCGACCGCATGGCATCTTTCGGAGACTTCATCTCCCTTTCCGATGTCTGCGACGAATGTACGGCGTCAATCATCTCCAAGGAAGTCAGCGACGGCGTGATTGCTCCGGGCTATGAGCCTGCGGCCCTTGAGATCCTCAAGGCCAAGAAGGGCGGCGGCTATCTGGTACTGCAGATGGATGAGTCCTATGTTCCTGCTTCCGTGGAGAGGAAGACGATTTTCGGACTTGATATGGTTCAGGATCATAACGGCTGGGCGCCCTCCGACGGGACTTTCTCCGATATCAGGTCTGAAAGCAAGGCCATCCCGGCTTCGGCCAGACTGGACATGACCGTTGCCCTGATTGCCCTCAAGTATACCCAGTCCAATTCTGTCTGCTATGCCTACCGCGGGCAGACAATAGGGGTTGGTGCCGGGCAGCAGAGCCGTCTGGCATGTACCCGTCTTGCCGGCTCCAAGGCTGATCTGTGGAGCCTCAGGCAGTCTCCCAAGGTGCTGAGTCTATCATTCCTAAAAGGGAAAACTAGAAACGAAAAAGACAACATAATCGAGCAATATCTGGCCGATGACCCGGAAATCGACGTGATCGGAGACTGGAAACAGTACTTCTCCGAGAAGCCTGAAATCTTTACCAAAGAGGAGAAGAAGGCCTACATTTCCGGCATAAAGGGCATCAGCCTGTCATCGGACGGTTTCTTCCCGTTCAGGGACAACATCGACCGTGCGGCAAAGTCGGGCGTCAGCTATGTGGCGGAGCCGGGCGGTTCGGCCAGGGATGAGGACATCATCAGGGCTGCGGATGAACACGGAATGACACTGGTGTTCACGCACGCAAGGCTGTTCCATCATTGATCAAAGGAGTGGTTGGGGCAATGCAGTACAGGAAAAGCAGATACGGTCTTGATCTTTCGGTTCTCGGATTCGGATGCATGAGGTTCACCCGCAAGGGCGGATCCATAGACACCGACAAGGCCGAGAAGGAGATAATGACGGCCTATGAAGGCGGAGTGAACTACTACGACACCGCCTACATCTATCCCGGAAGCGAGGCTGCCGTGGGAGAGATCCTTG
>JAJBWA010000032.1:0-3123 GCA_031935845.1 bacterium
CAGGCATGGTAATTGCCGTTGCAGACGACCCGGGCATGCACTCGTCGCAGAACGAGCAGGACTCCAGGCACTACGCCATTGCGGCAAAGGTTCCCATGCTGGATCCTTCGGATTCGCAGGAAGCGTTGGACTTCACCAAACTGGCCTATGAGCTTTCCGAGAAGTTCGATACTCCCGTCATCGTCAGGATGTGTACCAGGATAGCCCACTGCCAGAGTTCAGTCTCACTCTCGGAGAGGGCCGACATCAAGGACAAGCCGTATGAGAAGAACATAGCCAAGTACATCATGATGCCCGGTATGGCCAAGAAGCGCCATCCCATTGTGGAACAGAGGACAAGGGACCTGACCGAATGGGCCGAGACATCTCCGGTCAACAGGATCGAGGAAGGTTCGGATTCTTCCGTGGGCATCATCACGGCATCCACATGTTATGACTATGTCAAGGAAGTTGCCGGAGACAGGTATCCCGTCCTGAAGCTGGGCATGGTGAATCCGCTTCCGGTGAAGCTCATAAAGGACTTTGCCGCCAAGGTAAAGAAGGTCATAGTCGTAGAGGAGCTTGATGGAATTATAGAGGCCCATTGCAGCAATATCGGCGTGAAAACGGCAGGAAAGGAGCTGTTCGGGAACATCGATGAGCTCATGCCCGGCATCGTGGCAGAGAAGCTCGGAATCCCATTCCCTGCTGGTGAGAAGCTTGATGAAGCCATTCCCGGAAGACCTCCCGTGATGTGCGCCGGATGTCCCCACAGGGGTCTGTACTATGTGTTGAAGAAGAACAACCTGACGGTTCTCGGAGACATAGGATGCTACACTCTGGGAGCCACCGCTCCGCTCAATGCAACGGACACGACCATCTGCATGGGTGCATCGGTCTCAGGCCTGCACGGTTTCAACAAGGCAGGCGCCGCAGGTCGTGAAGGAAAGACAGTTGCGGTCATCGGTGACTCCACATTCATGCACAGCGGAATCACGGGCCTGGTGAACATCGCCTACAACGAGAGTGCATCAACCGTCATCATCCTGGACAGCTCCACGACCGGAATGACTGGCCATCAGCAGAACCCCACCACGGGATTCAACCTCAAGGGCGATCCGTGCACCAAGATAGACCTGGAGGCCCTGTGCCGCGCTGTGGGAATCAGACGCGTCAGGGTGGTCGATCCCTACAACCTGGCTCAGGTCGAGAAAGCCGTGAAGGAAGAAGTAGGATGCGGCGAGCCGTCCGTGATAATCTCACGCCGTCCGTGCGCACTGCTCAAGACGGTAAAGCACCCCGGTCCCATCAGTGTGGACAGTGCAAAGTGCATCGGCTGCAAGGCATGCATGAAGATAGGCTGTCCGGCCATCAGCATAGTGGGAAAGAAGGCCGTGATAGACCAGACACAGTGCACGGGATGCAACGTGTGCGCCCAGCTGTGCAGACAGAACGCCATAGGAAAGGAGGCTTGAGATGACAGGAAACATAATGATTGTCGGAGTCGGCGGACAGGGAACCCTGCTTGCCAGCAAGCTTCTGGGAAAACTCTTTCTGGAGAAAGGCCTTGATGTCAAGGTCAGCGAGGTGCACGGCATGAGCCAGCGCGGCGGAAGCGTCGTCACATACGTACGCTACGGAGAGAAGGTCCACTCCCCCGTCATCGACAAGGGCCAGGCGGACATAATCATATCGTTCGAGATACTTGAGGCTGCCCGTTACGTTGAGTTCCTCAGAAAAGGCGGAACGCTGATCACCAATACCCAGCAGATCAACCCCATGCCCGTCATAACCGGAGCCGCAACATATCCCGAGGCTCTGGAGGAAAAGCTCAAGGCCCTGGACATCAACTTCGAATGCTTCGACGCATTGTCGGCTGCACGGCAGGCAGGATCGCAGAAGGCGGTGAATCTTGCACTTCTGGGCAGGCTTTCAAGGCACTTCGACTTCTCAGAACAGCAGTGGCTTGATACAATAGCCTCCAGTGTCCCGGAGAAATTCGTGGAGATGAACAAGAAGGCATTCATCCTTGGAAGGAATTCATAAAGAGGTAGCAGCATGAAAGAGATGAGCAGGAGAAACCAGTATTTCACCGATTCGGTCATCAGGAGGATGACCAGGATCGCCATCGCAAACAACGCAATCAACCTTGCGCAGGGTTTCCCCGATTTCGATCCGCCCAAGGCCATGACCGACAGGCTTGCAGAAGTGGCCAAGACCGGCCCCCACCAGTACCCGATTACGATGGGTGCACCAAACTTCAGGAGAGCCCTTGCCAAGAAGTGCGGACACTTCATGGGCAGAACTCTGGACCCGGAGACCGACATGGTGGTTACCATCGGTTCAACCGAGGCAATGGTGGACACCCTCTTTGCCCTGACCAACCCCGGTGACAAGATCATCCTCTTCTCACCCTACTTCGAGAACTACCACGCACAGACCATCATGGCCGACTGCGAGCCCATCTTCGTGCCGCTGGTACCGCCCACGTTCAACTTCGACCCGCAGGTGCTTGAGGATGCATTCAGACAGCCGAACGTCAAGGCGATCCTGATCTGCAATCCGTCCAACCCCAGCGGAAAGGTCTTCACAATGGAGGAACTGACGTTCATCGCGGACCTATGCAAGAAGTACGACGTGTACGCCATCATGGACGAGGTCTACGAGCACATCCTCTACGACGGACACAAGCATATCTACATGAACAGCCTCCCCGGAATGTGGGAGCGCACGGTAAGCTGCTCCAGTCTTTCCAAGACATACTCCGTCACCGGATGGAGACTGGGATACGCCATTGCGCCGCAGCACATCATGGAGAGGATCAAGCAGTACCACGACTTCAACGCAGTCGGAGCCGCATCACCGCTGATGGAGGCCGCCGTGGTGGGTCTTGAGTTCCCGGACAGCTACTACGAGGAGTTCGGAGCCCACTACGCGCACATGAAGAAGATCTTCACCGACGGCCTCAAGGACATCGGAATCCCCTTCACGGATCCGCAGGGTGCATACTTCGTGCTTGCCAACATCGGTCCGTACCTTAGGAAAGGGCAGAGCGATGTCGACTTCTGCGTGGAGATGACGGAGAAAGTCGGTGTCGCCGCCGTTCCCGGATCATCGTTCTTCCGCGAGAACGTCAACGACATC
>JAJBWA010000033.1:0-14078 GCA_031935845.1 bacterium
TGCCTTCCCTGCAGGCGGACACCAGGATCATGGTGCCTCCCTCCTTCAGCGCGAGCTTGGCGTTGTCTATGGCCTTCTGGCTCTGGTACAGGTCGACGTCCATCGGATAAGGAGCCGCCGTGACGACTATGTCCGCCTTCTCCTCGAGAGGAGCGGTGAATATACTGTTTGCCGCAACCACGGCATCTTCGAACGACTTCGTGATATCCCCGGCGGTAACGGTGTCTATCTCATGGTTCCTGTCCAGGACCGTCATGATCGAATACACGGGACTCCTGACCAGCTCCATCGCCTCCATCAGGTCGTCGTGGACCGGGTTGCCTTCAAGCGCCAGCGCCCTGGCTTCGGGCGAGAGGGCCATCCTGTGGTTCTGTTCTATCGACCGGAACGCCGCCACACCGGGGAGGAAAGCCTTCCTTCCGCCCGTGTATCCGGCGAAGTAGTGAGGCTCGACGGATCCGATGACGATGACTTTGGATGCCTTGCCCACAAGCTTGTTCAGATACAGTTCCGTACCG
The DNA here is from genome assembly GCA_031935845.1 of bacterium. GTDB lineage: Bacteria > Spirochaetota > Spirochaetia > Sphaerochaetales > Sphaerochaetaceae > UBA9732. Next base: position 519 of record JAJBWA010000033.1, read on the forward strand.
CGGCCCGTACGTCCGTAGTAGTCCATGTCCTCCATCCTGTGGCAGTCGTGGACGAAGACGCGGTCCCTGAAGACCTTGTACCAGGGACCGAAGATGAAGTCGTATTCATTCTCGAGCGGAGCCCTGTGGCTTCCGGTGGCGACAAGGAACGAGACATCCTCCTTCTCCAGCGCCGGACCTATCGCATCCATCACAAGCCTCGTGGGGGTGGGACGCGTTCCGTCATTGACTATCACCAGCACGTCCCCGGGAAGGGACAGGAAGGAGTCGAAGGAGCTTCCGATGGCCTCCTTCGTCATCTCCACCGCATTTCTGCGGCCCTTCTCCCCTGTTTCGTCATTCAGCCTGAGGATGGCTCCGAAATGCTCCGGGGCCACCTCGACCGTGACCGTACCCCTGTTGTAAGGCAGATCGACTTTCATCAGTACTTCCTTGCGTCCTTCACATGCTCCAGATGGTCCTCGTAGGCCACCTCGTTGCGCGGGTTCTCCGACACCTGGACATCACCGCATCTCCACCATGAACCGTAACCTTCGGTCATCGATTTGGGCATGACCCTGATGTCGAACACGACAGGTCTGTCCTTGATTCTCCTGGCTCCGCTCATGGCCTTCTTCAGATCATCCATCGTCCTGATCACATAGGACTTGCAGCCATAGGCCTCGCCTATCTTTGCAAAGTCAACAGGCATGAACTTTCCGGAATGCTTTCCGTCCTCACCACGGAACCTCAGCTCGGTGCAGAGTGTGTCGTTTCCATGTCCGACCTGCAGGTTGTTGATGCATCCGAAGCTTGCGTTGTTGAAGACGCAGACTATTATCTTCTTGTGCTCCTGCACTGCGGTCAGAAGCTCCGAATGAAGCATTATGAAGCTTCCGTCTCCGACCATGGAATAGACATCGTGCTTGTCCCCTATGGCATACTTGACGCCGAGGGCGCCGGAAACCTCGTAGCCCATGCAGGAATAGCCGTACTCCATGTTGTAGGAATCCAGACTGCGTGCACACCACATCCTCTGCATGTCTCCGGGAAGTGAACCGGAAGATCCGATTGCAACATCGTCCTTGTCCATCAACAGGTTGATGGCACCAAGTACGGTAGTCTGTGCAAGGGAAGACTGAAGGTCGTTGACAAAGCGCCGTGCACTCTGTGCATTGGCATCATTGACCTCCGGGACATAGGAATCGGAGAAGACGATTCCCCTGAGCCTGTCCAGCTCCCTGAACCACTTGTCCCTGGCCTTCTCGATTTCTCCGTTATAGGGAGCCTTGTATCCTCCCAGAGCCTTCAGCAGGACTGGAAGTGCCCTCTTGGCATCGGCCACGACAGGAACCGCATCCATCTTCATGGCCTGGAACTCGGACACGTTGATGTTCACAAAGCGTGCAGTATCCCTGAACAGCCACTTTGATGATGTGGTGAAGTCCGTATAACGCGTTCCTACCCCGATGATGACATCGGCCTCTTTGGCAATCTCATTGGCGGCAGAACACCCCGTAACGCCTATTCCGCCCAGATTGAGCGGGTGGTCGTAAAGGACTGCGCCCTTGCCGGCCTGTGTCTCTCCGAACGGGATTCCAGTCTTTTCGGCAAACTGCCTGAATTCCTTATGTGCCTCGCTGTAGCGAACTCCGCCGCCGCAGATTAGAATGGGTTTCTTCGCCGCCTTGATAACTGCAGCTGCCTCCTCTATGGCCTCTACATCCGGAGTGCGTCTTGCAAGACGATGGACTCTCTTCTCGAAGAACGAGACAGGATAGTCGTAGGCCTCGCCTTCAACATCCTGCGGGATGGCTATGCACACGGCACCGGTGTTCGCAGGATCCGTGAGGGTCCTGAATGCGCTGATCATGGCGCTCATCAGCTGCTCCGGACGTACGATGCGGTCCCAGTATCTGCACACTGCGCGGAAGGCGTCGTTCGTGGAAATCGAAAGATCATGAGTCTGCTCTATCTGCTGCAGCACCGGATCGGGCTGACGGCAGGCATAGACATCGCCGGGCAGAATCAGCACGGGGATGTTGTTTGCCGTGGCCGTTGCGGCTGCGGTGACCATGTTGGCGGCACCGGGACCAACCGACGACGTGACGGCGATTATCTTCTTGCGCTTGCACTGCTTTGCAAACGCTACGGCGGTATGGGCCATTCCCTGCTCGTTCTTGCCCTGCCACACCTTCAGGTGGTGCGCTTCCTGCGCCAGAGCCTGTCCGAGACCAAGAACGTTTCCGTGTCCGGGAAGCATGATCACTCCCTCCACGAACGGATGCTCCTTTCCGTCATATGAGATGTACTGGTTCTCAAGGAACCTCACCAGCGCCTGCGCCATTGTAAGTCTTACGGTCTCCATATGTTCCCCCTTAACCCTGGAAAATGTGGTCATTGGCATCAGCCTTCCACAACCACGAGTGTTCCTTGTCATCGATTCTGGTCTTGCGCCACGGATCTCCGTCCAGATGCCTGATTCCCCAGGCATAGCACATGGCATAACCGGGGGCCGCACACTGTGAGTGCATGCCGCTGTTGATTACCGCAAGGCCGTTGTGGCCGGTCTGATAGACCTCTCCGTTTGCGAATCCCACTCCGAATCCCTGGGGATAGTCGAAGCGGTAGAAGTAGACTTCCGGCTGCGGATGATGGTGCGGCGGATAGGACGACCACTTTCCGGGGAAGTTCAGGACCTCGCCCAGGACCATGTTGGAGAACGGAGCGTTGTCGTAATCGAAGAATGTCTTTATCTCCCTTCTCATGCAACCCAGAAGCTCTCCGTTGGCTCCGGCATGCTGCACCTGGATGTTGTCCGGAGTGTACATCACCGGCTCATAGTCCTTTTCATTGTCCGTCTGCTGGATGTAAATCTCCGCATGACCCAGTGCACGCAGCGTTATCTTCACACCCCGAGGAGCAAGCAGGCAGTATGCCTCATGACGGAAACAGTCGGGCCTGTGGCCTTCGACCTTCTTTCCCGCATACCCGAACACGACATCACCGGAGAACAGGAGAACCGCTGTCTCCTTGTCCTTCTCGTCGATCTCATATACATCGCCCTTCTCCATCACCAGAAGACCTACGTCCATCATGGTTCCCATGTCGTCCTTGGCTCTGTCTATGTAAGGGTTGTAGCCCCTGACCACTTCCTTGCTGAAGTACATGATGCCTCCTTTTGTCCCACGGATCAGAGCCCCGTGTGCTCCTTGATGTACTTTCTGCCCTTGATTGCATACTCAAGCGGGTTGGCCTTGGCAGGATCCTGCTCGGCCTCAACCAGGAGCCATCCCTCGTAACGGGCATCGGAAAGGACCTTGAACACAGGATCGAAGTCCACATTTCCGTCTCCCGGCACCGTGAAGGCACCGTTCCTGACGGCGGTGAGGAAACTCCAGTTGTTCTCCCTGACCTGCTTCACGACGGAAAGCCTCATGTCCTTGAGATGGACATGGCCCACTCTGTCCACATACTTCTTCAGCATCAGAAGCGGGTCCTCTCCTGCAAATGTGAAATGTCCCGTATCAAAGCAGAGGAACACGTAACGCGGGTCGGTGTTGGCCATCATACGGTCCGTTTCTTCGGATGTCTGGACCACCGTTCCCATGTGATGATGGTAGCAGAGCTTGAAACCACGTGAAGAAGCAAGCTTTCCAAGCTCATTCAGGCCATCGCAGAAGCGCTTCCACTCGGCATCGTCCATCACGTGCTTATGACCACCGGTGAGGATGGGGACATCCGTCTTTCCCTGGATCGAGTAGCTCTGCTCGCTGACGTTGATGCGGTTGGCACCCACGGCCTCAAGGAAATCCAGCTCTGCGGAAAAGTCCTTCTTCACCTTCTCGATGTCCTGTGTGAGGATGAAGGAAGAGAACCACCTGCTTGCAATCCTCATTCCCCTGAGATCCAGTTCCCACTTGAGTTCCTTGGGATCCTTGGGATATTTGTTTCCGATCTCACAGCCCGTGAATCCGGCAAGAGCCATCTCGCTCACGGTCTGCCGGAACGTGTTCTCGGCACCCAGTTCGGGCATATCGTCGTTGCACCAGCCTATGGGTGCGATTCCAAGCTTTACCTTATCTTTGTCAAACATCATTTCTCTCCTACCTTTGCTCCATGTCTGAGAGCCTTCACTACCGGCAGCTCCTCGCCGGACAGGAATCTTATCAGCGCTCCGCCTCCGGTGCAGATATATCCGATCTTATCCGTCAGACCATATTTCTCAGTAGCCGTAATGCTGTCGCCGCCACCCAGGACGGTAAATGCACCGGTATCGGCAAGAGCCTGCCAGATGGTCTTTGTTCCGAGCTCACTCGGCTCCTGCTCGAACACGCCGGCCGGTCCGTTGACGAAGACGGTCTTTGCAGCCATTATCTCGTCCCTGTACCGTCCTGCAGTCCTGCTTCCGATGTCCACGGCACTGATGTCCTGGGGAATCTCCCCCACGGCGGCCTCGCACCTCTTTCCGTCGGCAACCCACGCAAGGTCCTCCGGAAGCACGATCTTGTCTTTGTACCGGGAATAAAGCTCGCCGGCCACCTTGATGAAATCACCGTAGTTGGACTTCATTATGAAATCAAGGCTGCCCTTGCCTATCTGCACGTCCTGCGATGCAAGGAAGATGTTGGCCACAAGGCCTCCGGTCAGCACAAGATCTGCACTGCCCTTTGACAGGACCGTCTTCATCATCTGGAATGCATCTGCAATCTTCGCACCGCCCAGAACGAACACGCACGGCCTCTTGGGCTCCTCCATCAGGGAGGACACAGTCACGTACTCTTTCTCGAACAGCCTTCCCATGGCACTGGGCAGGATCTGCTCAAAGCCGCAGAGCGTAGGCTGGTCCCTGTGGGCCGCGGCAAAGGCGTCGCAGACATACAGGTCTCCCAGAGGAGCAAGCTTTGTCACAACCTGGGTTCTGGCCTGTTCTTCGTGTGACAGACAGAGCTTTGTCTCGAAAAGGGTCTGCTCTTCTGCCATGAAGCGCACGTTGTCCAGAAGAAGGACCTCCCCGTCCTTCAGGTTCCTGATGGCCTCACGCGCAGCAGGACCGCAGACATCCTCCACCCAGCGGACCTCGAAGCCAAGCTGCTCGGAGAGCACGTCGGCATGAGGCCGTGTGGTGTAGTAGTTCTTGTACTCGATGTCGCTTCCCTGATGGGCCATCAGGACCACGCGTGCACCCTTTTCCGACAGCTCGCGGATGGTGGGCACACAGGCACGGATACGGTTGATGCTCTTGAGCTTTCCGGTTGCCTTGTCCACAGGCTGGTTGATGTCTATCCTGCAGAGAACGGTCTTTCCCTTGAGCTCGAAATCATCGAGTGTCTTTATTCCGAATCTCATTGCAATCTCCGAAATCAGAAATTCTGAAGCTTCTTGAACTTGCCGATACCCAGATACTTGTTGGTCTCGGCCGTACCCTCTTCCCTTGTCAGCTGCATCTTCATGCTGGCGCGGATGGCATCGATCGTCTCCGGAATGGTCACGCTCTCCTGCGGGATGTTGATTGCATACATGATGTCGTTTCCGCTCTCCACGATCGAATCCTCCCAAAGGCCGATCTCATACATGTCGCCGCGTCTGTTTCCGAGGTCTCTTGCATACTTGAACAGGCTTGCGTTGCCCTTGAAGCCTTCGTCAATCGTGACTGTCCTGATCCTGGGATGCTTGCGGAATGCCTCCAGGGCCATCTCACGGGTGATTTTCTTTCCGTCCTTTGCCGTTGCCAGGACCGTGATGATGTGGCCGTGGGTCACGGGAGTATGGACCAGGATTCCCGTAGCTTCCACATGCGGCATGATGGTCATCAGATCCAGGGCCTGGTGGCTGGGAGCCTTCTCCATCTGCAGTGCATTTGTCAGTCCTCTGTGATAGTCACCGGGATCCGCTACTCTTCTGATGATGGTGATGGCCACCTTCTGAAGTCCGATTTCCCTGTCAAGGCAGTCCACGGTCCGGATCAGGCCTGTGGTGTTGCAGCTGGTGAGCTTGAGATAGCTCTGGCCCACACCCTTCTCGTAGTTGGCATAGCCATGGAAGAAGACATCGGCAACGGAGTTCTTCTCTCCGCCCTGGAAGATTGCCTTGACTCCGAGCGGCTCGTAGTACTTGGCCTTGTTGGATGCTCCGACTCCTCCGGGTGCCGAATCAAGCATGACGTCGACGTTCCTGCACAGGTCCTCGAACGATCCTGCCACGGGGATTCCCTTTGCATCGAAGGCTGCCTTGTCGGCTCCGTCCACAAGATAAAGGTTGTACTTCACGCCGTTGGCTCCGATCATGTCGTTCTCCCTCAACGCCTGAAGTGCAAGCGTGGGTGCGAGATCGGCGATTCCGACCAGTTCCATGTCGCCCTGAAGAGCCACGCCGTCGGCAAGTCTCTGTCCTATCGTGCCGTATCCGGCAACTCCAACTCTGATTTTCTTCATAGTATCTTCCTCCATTGGGATATCACGCGAATTTCTACATTTATCATTGTAAACCAAGTGCTCGGTTTTTGAAAGTGAAAACGTTTGCGTAACAAAGAAATTGACTTGTTCTGCCAATGGAATTATGATTTACAGTTGCCAGCGCAAACGATTGCGTAACAATTACGGAGGTTCTCATAAATGGTCAACATCGGAATAATCGGAGCCGGAAGAATCGGACAGGTACACGCCAGAAGCATCATCTCCGGAGTGCCGGGAGCAAGGGTCGCCAAAGTAGCGGATCCGTTCATCAAACCGGAAGTCAAGCAGTGGATGGAGAGCACGGGAGCCACCGTAGTCTCCGACTATCATGACATCCTCAACGATCCGAAGATCGATGCCGTTCTGATCTGTTCATCGACAGATACACACGCACCCATCTCCATCGAGGCAATCAAGGCCCAGAAGCACGTCTTCTGCGAAAAGCCCGTAGATCTCAGCCCTGCAAAGATCAGGGAAGTCGAGAAAGCCCTTGCGGCATCACCTAAGAAGCTCTGCTTCCAGGTCGGCTTCAACCGCCGCTTCGACCACAACTTCGAAGCCCTTCGCAATGCTACTCTCGCAGGCAAGGTCGGCGACGTTCAGTTCGTGCGCGTAAGCTCACGTGACCCCAACCCGCCCGCACCGCAGTATGTGGCGGTCTCCGGAGGAATCTTCCTTGACATGATGATCCATGACATAGACATGGTCCGTTACCTCTCCGGTGCAGAGATCGAGGAAGTCTATGCCCGCGGAGCAGTCCTGATCGATCCGGAAATCGGAAAGGCAGGAGACGTCGACAGCGCAACGGTGTCCATAAAGCTTTCCAACGGTGCCCTTGCACTCATCGACAACTAAAGACGCGCAGCCTACGGCTATGACCAGCGTGCCGAAGTATTCGGATCACTTGGAGCCGTTGCAATCACCAATGACAGCGAATCAACCGCAGTCCTCTCCACAGAGGCAGGTGTCACCGCAGAGAAGCCGCTGTATTTCTTCCTCGAGCGCTACATGGCATCTTACCAGAAGGAAATGAGGCTGTTCGTAGAAGCCGTCACCAACGGGACAGAGGTTCCCGTGGGACTCAAGGACGGCATGATGTCCATCCGCATCGGCCTTGCATGCAAGAAGTCTCTTGCAGAGAACCGCCCGGTGAGGATCGACGAGATCTGACAGACAGTACCTGATCACGCCGTTCACGACGAGAACGACGCGCACGAAGTGCAACGAAATAGTCAACGTTTGGGTCTAATGGGTCTAATGTTGCCAATGACTCAAATGACTCAAATGTCACAAACAAAAAAGCGGAGCCGCAATGACTCCGCTTTTGTTTTTTCATACCTTGATCTTATCTGGTCCTGTTCTTTATCTCGGCAGTGACCTTGGCGACAAAGTCTGCAAGAGGCATGGAGACGGTCTCGCCGGTATCGCGGCTGCGGACGCTCACTGTGCCCTCTTCCTCTTCCTTTGCTCCGATGATGAGCATGTAGGGAGCCCTGTCAACCTGCTGGGCCTCGCGGATCTTGTATCCGACCTTCTCGTTGCGGTCGTCAAGCACCACGCGGACATCGGCCTTGTCCAGCTCCTCGTACACCTTGCGGGCATAGTCGTTGTTCTTCTCGCTGACGGGAAGAACCTTGACCTGAAGCGGAGCAAGCCACACGGGGAACTTGCCCTTGGTCTCCTCGATGATGTAGGCCATGAATCTGTCCAGTGATCCGAGAATGGCCCTGTGGATGACAACAGGAGTGCGCTCGGAGTTGTCGGCATCGATGTACTTGAGGTCGAACTTCATGGGCAGGCAGAAGTCCAGCTGACATGTCGAGAGCGTGTACTCCACGCCTACTGCCGGCTTGACGTTGACATCCAGCTTGGGTCCGTAGAATGCAGCCTCTCCGATCTCCTCGGTGAAGTCGATCTCAAGGTCCTGAAGAACCTTGCGCAGGGCGCTTTCCGCAGTCTCCCACATCTGGTCGTCCTGGTAGTACTTCTCGGTATCGGCAGGATCGCGCAGGGACAGCACGCAGCGGTAATCGGTGATTCCGAAGTCCTTGTAGGTCTCGGAGATGAGTCCGACGACCTGCTTGACTTCCTGCTCGATCTGGTCCGGCGTGACGAAGATATGGGAATCGTTCTGGCAGAAGTGACGGCCTCTCTCGATTCCTTTCAGCGTTCCGCTGGACTCGAACCTGAAGTCATGGGCAATCTCCGCAAGACGGATGGGAAGCTCCCTGTAGCTGTGCGGCTTTGAGGAGTAGATCATCATGTGGTGCGGGCAGTTCATCGGCCTGAGGACAAAGCTCTCGCCTTCCACTTCCATCGGCGGGAACATGTTCTTGCGGTAATGAGCCCAGTGGCCTGACGTGACGTAGAGGTTCACTGATCCTACGCACGGTGTCATTACATGCTGGTAACCGAGCTTGCGCTCCTTCTCCTTGATGTAGTTCTCAAGCTCCTGCCACACGATGTATCCGTTGGGAAGGAACATGGGAAGGCCCTTTCCGACAAGGTCATCTGTCATGAAGAGTGACATTTCCTTTCCGATCTTGCGGTGGTCGCGTGCCTTGGCCTCCTCAAGCTCCTTCTCGTACTGCTCGAGTTCGGCCTGGCTCTGGAATGCAACTCCGTTGATGCGGGTGAGCATCTTGTTCTTGGAATCGTTCTTCCAGTATGCTCCGCCCTGGCCTGTGATCTTGAAGGCCTTGAGGGCGTTCGTGTATGTCACGTGCGGGCCCGTGCACATGTCGATGTAGTCACCCTGCTGGTAGAAACTGATGATTGCATCTTCGGGAAGGTCTCCGATGTGCTCTTCCTTGTACTTGGCCTTTCTCTCATGCATGAGCTTGACGGCCTCGTCCCTGGGCAGGATGAACGGCCTGACGGGCAGATGCTCCTTGGTGATCTTCTTCATCTCCGCCTCGATGGCGCGAAGATCATCGTCCGTGAGCTTTCTGTCTCCGAGATCGACGTCATAGTAGAAACCTCTCTCGGTAGCAGGACCGTAGGCAAAATCAGCCTCGGGATAGAGTCTCTGGATGGCCTGGGCCATCAGGTGTGCCGTCGAGTGACGGATCACATGATCCATTTCCTCTGCGGGACATTCGGTGACATTTCCGTCTTTGTAGATTATCTTCATAGGGTTGTCTCCTGATGAACAGTTCTTGCGTTCTGAGCCATTATATAGATATATCTGAAAAACTTAAAGACATTCGGGAGAAGTCCTCGCGCCGTATTGACTTTGAAGCTGATAACGGATACCACACAGAGGGATGATCATCAGGGAGAAAGACAGGACTCTATTCAAATACGTACTCATGGTTGCGCTGCCGATAATGGTGCAGAACGGATTCACGAACTTCGTGAACCTTCTGGACAACATCATGGTCGGGCGTCTGGGCACGGAGCCCATGTCAGGCGTGGCGATAGTCAACGAGATACTGTTCGTCTACAACCTGTGCATCTTCGGCGGCCTGTCGGGAGCCGGAATCTTCACCGCCCAGTTCTTCGGAAAGCAGGATCATGAAGGCGTACGCAACACATTCAGGTTCAAGCTGATACTGGGTGCAATCCTGACGGTCCTGGCCTTCTTTGTATTCTCTCTGTTCGGATCAAAACTGATAGGGTTCTATCTGAACGAGAGCAACGACGGCGGAAACCTTGCGCTGGCGCTGGAACACGCAACGACCTATCTCTCCGTGATGCTGATGGGACTTCCGGGATTCGTACTTGTCCAGGTCTATTCCAGCACTCTGCGCGAATGCGGGGAAACCCTTGTCCCCATGAAGGCCGGAGTATCTGCCGTCTTGGTCAATCTGGTGCTCAACTATGTCCTGATTTACGGGAAACTCGGATTTCCTGCATTGGGAGTCATGGGAGCGGCCATCGCCACCGTGATCTCAAGATATGTGGAAGCCGGTGTCGTGGTTGTCTGGACACACTCGCACAGTGACAGGCAGCCCTTTGCAAAAGGCCTTTACAGGACTCTGCGTGTGCCTGGCACCCTTGTTTCCAGAATTGCCAGAAAAGGTCTGATCCTGCTTGTCAACGAAGCTCTGTGGTCTGCCGGAGTGACGCTTGTAACCCAGTGTTATTCCATGAGAGGTCTGAACGCAGTAGCCGGCGTAAACATCGCCAACACGCTCAACAATCTGTTCAAGGTCGTATTCCTTGCGTTCGGAACCAGCGTTGGCATAATCATCGGAAGACTGCTCGGTGCGGGCAAGCTCGAGGAAGCCAAGGAGACAGACAGGAAGATCATGATATTCTCCATGGTGATAAGCTCGTTCGTGGGAATGGTGATGCTGTCAGTGGCATGGCTGTTCCCCAGGATGTACAACACATCCGACGCAGCCAGAAGCCTTGCCACCAGCCTGATAGTGACCTATGCCCTGTTCATGCCGCTTGATGCGTTCAAGAACGCCACATACTTCACCCTCAGAAGCGGCGGAAGGACTTTCATCACGTTCCTGTTCGACGGTTTTGCCGAAATCTCCATCAACTATCCCGTGGCATACATCCTCAGCAGGTACACATCGGTGAGTGTACTGTGGATATTCGTGGGCGTACATCTGGCCGGACTGGCGAAACTCGGAGTGGGACTGATTCTGGTACGCAGAGGAGTCTGGCTTAGGAATCTTGTTGAAGACGATGAGACGGGCGAAAAGCGGTGAAATAAAATTTATTTTATTAAAATTTCATATTTTAGTTATTTTTGGTTCATTTTTCGCAGTTTTCCACAATTTTCAGTCTTTTTTTGCGTTTTTTTCTAAAAAAACCGTTTTTGCTTGAGTCTGCTCATAATAAAATGGTTCTTGGTAGAAGCTTTCCTAGCACTCTATTACACAATGCCTTTGTCCACCACGGCCCAAGCGTGGTGGACCTTTTTTTACCCTCAGAGTGCAACGCTGTCGACACGGTCAAGCAGTTCGCAGATCTTGTCGGTAGCATTCTTCAGCTCCTTCCTGCCGACCTCGGTGTCGAGCCTCTTCCTGACGCATCTTCTGATCAGGCGTGCATATCCGAGCAGCCTGACCTTCTCCTCGATCTCATTGATCTTCGCATCGTCGGTTGTCTCGAAATAATACTCAAGGGTCTTTCTCCAGATTTCAAGAGCCTGGCCATACGGGACTCCGAGGAAATCCTCGACAATCGTGTTGTCTACCTCTCCGAGGCCCACATAGGAGCACCAGATGGTCACGAGCTCGAACACGAGGTTTCCGTGGCTCAGGGAGTCCATATCGATGAGGATACACTCGCCGTTCTGGTACATGATGTTCTTGAGGTGGAAATCACCGTGTATCATGTGGTTCTCATCGGGAACGGCATTAAGCAGCGCACAGAGCTTCTCGTATTTGTCGGCAGGCAGGTAATCCTTGTCGACATCAAGCCACTTGTCGGATTTTTCCTTGAATGGAGGAATCTGCTCCGGATTGACCTCGGTCGAATGGATGGTCCTCATGAGACCTACCTCGAGCTCCACCACTTCATCGATGGTCTTTCTTCCGCTTGAAAGCTCCTGAGCCAGGTTGGTGGCATCCAGAAGCTCATACACCGAACCGTATCCGCCGCCTTCTATCTTTACGACATCGTATGATATTGCGGTGGGGATGCCGAGGACAAAGGCCGTACGGGCGAGTATTCTTTCCTGCTCGATGTCGGAGATGTCGCTTCCCTTCTTGAAGGTCTTTACGATGGTCTCCTTGTCGATCCTGTAGACCGTACCCTTGGCACCCTTTCCGATGACCGGACAGCCCTTGACGGAGATTGTCCTGAGCTGCTTGTGGATGCTGATGATCTCAGTGAAGCCGGTTGTCTCGAGAATATCATAGACGGCGGGAGAAACCTCGATCAGGGTTGTATCCTTGTTGGCCTTCTTCAGCTTCATTATCACGCGCAGTCCTGCACTTGAGATGTACTGGAGCTCAGAGCAGTCGACGACTATCGGAAGACCGGCATTCTCTGCCACGATCTTCATGATTTCCTCTTCCACTGCCGGGGCATTCGTGGTATCTATCCTTCCCTTGAGAAATACGGTGAGTCTGTCATCTGTCTTGTATTCGATCATCTCAGTCTACCCCCTTGAAAATCAGCTCCACCAGTGCGTTGTATTCCTTCCATGCATCATGATCCTTTAGATCGGATGTCAGCCTGGCAATCGACCTGTAGTACCAGGCCTGCTTGGTGACATCCCTCTGATTCATCCTGTTCCAGAGGGCATCACCCTCCTTCCTCCAGACGCGGTGGAAAGAACGCATGTTCGAAAGCTTGTCACTCAGCCACAGGATCTTGACGTTCAGGTCCCCGCAGGCCTCGAGCTCACCGAGGCTCTTCTCCTTGCGCTTCAGCCAGCTCTCCACCCTGGGGACATCGGGAATCCTGTCTTCCGTCTCCATAAGGACATAATGAGTGACCTTTTCGCCGAAATTCAGCTCCAGATCCTTCACGGATGTCTCCGTGTCTTCCACGGTGTCGTGAAGAAGCGCTGCGGCAAGGAGCTCCTCGTCGTTGGTCATCGTCGCTGCAATCGTAGCAACCTCGAACGGATGTATCACATATGGAAGCCTGCTGATCTTTCGCGTCATGCCCGAATGGGCACGGATTGCGTATTCCGCGGCCTTTTCAAAAAGTGTCATCGTCACCTCCGGTCTGAATCGGATAGAAGAATCATATCAGCAATCAGACAAATTAGAAAGCTTTCAGAGAAGTCCTTCTACAAACGACCTGAAGACATCAAGAAGGACCTGAGACTCTTCCTTGGTGGAGGTCTCTGCCATTATCCTCAGGACAGGCTCGGTTCCCGAGAAGCGGCAGATTACATAGCTGTCATCTTCAAAGAATACCTTACATCCGTCCATATAGCTTATTTTCTTGACTTTCTTGTCAAAAACAGGCAATCGTTTCTCATCCATCAGGGCCTTGTTGATGCGGATCTTGTCCTCTGGACTGAAACGCAGGGCATAATCAAGGAACACTGATATTCCCCAGTTCTGCGCAATCAGGTCCGAAATTTCCTGCACGGTCATGTCAGTGACGGCCAGCATCTCCACGAACAGCGACACGGCATAGATGGCATCCTTTCCGTTGATGTGTCCGCGCACCGTAAGACCGCCGGAAGACTCTCCGCCCAGAA
>JAJBWA010000034.1:0-19287 GCA_031935845.1 bacterium
CGTATACCGCATCAATGTCAGCTTTATCGATTCCAGCAGCATTTGCCTTTGAATTCAGGATCTTCAGACACTTGTCGAGCTGCTCGATTTCCTTTTCCGCAGCATCCACAAGTCTGGCAGCATATGTTGAAGTGCAAAGCCGGCAAACAGCTTTAGTCGTGGCAATCAGATGGATTTCTTAGTTTTCAGAACTCCGTGAACGGATACGGCATCAGGACGCCGAAGCTGAACATCTTCAGCACGCCGCTTTTCGTCGATACAAGGTAGACGGGCACATCGGGGTCGGTGAACTGCGCGAGGAACTGCCTGCACAGTGCGCACGGAGGAGCGGGGTCATCGGATTCGGAAGCTATGGCGATGGCGCGGAACCTGCTGTATCCCTCGCCGGCCACGCTGGCCATGGCAGCGCCACGTTCGGCACAGATCGTTCCGCCAAGGGAGGCGTTCTCGACATTGCAGCCTCGGTAGATCTTGCCGCTTTCCGTCATTATTGCCGCTCCCACATGGAAATGGGAGAACGGAGCATAGGCATGCTTCATGACACCCCTTGCGTAGTCAAGGAGGGTCTTCACCTCGTTCGAGACAGAATTCTCATCAATCAATACATTGTCGTATAACTCTTTATCCGCCATATCGCATCTCCATGAAGCACATCAGTGCTGGTCGATGAACCTTCCCTCGCCGGGGACACCGAAATACTTGCCGTCGTTCATGATGACCTTTCCGCGGAGGATCGTGGTGCGCACCTTTCCGTGGACCTCGAAGCCTCTGTACGGGGTGTAGTGCGAGGCCGAGTGTACATTGTCATCCGAAAGTGTCCAGCGGACGGAAGGATCGAATATGGTTATGTCGGCATCGGTACCGACTTCAAGGGATCCCTTGGTGGGGTAGATCCCGAAAAGCTTGGCCGGCTCGCAGCTGATCAGGTTCACCAGATCCGACATCGTCATGCCGGGGTGGTTCTCCCTGAACGTGTTCAGGAGGACCAGCATCTCCTCTGTTCCCGGGATGCCGGGATAGATTGTCCTGCAGTCGCTGCTGGAGAGCTTCTGATCCCTGGTGAAGGCGCAGTGGTCTGTGGCAACTACCTGGAACTCCTTCTCCAGAATGCCTTCCTGAAGAGCAACATTGTCTTTCTTCTCCCTCAGCGGCGGTGTCATCACATAGAGTGATCCGTCCGGACCGTCGAGCCTGCTCCTGTCAAGGAACAGGTAGTGCGGGGTTGTCTCGGCGTAGACCACGAGGCCTTTCTTCCTGAGTTCCCTGATTGCATTCAGTCCGCATTCGGACGAGCAGTGCACAACGTAAAGCGGGCAGTCGGCCTCGAGCGCGATCGATCCGAAATGTTCGATGGCCTTGCCCTCGGCCTCGGCCGGTCTGAGCAGCGCATGGGATGCCGGGGAGAAGTCTCCCTTCCAGTTGTCGGAGATTTCCTCGATCATGGGGTTGAACTCGCAGTGGGCGCAGACAAGCATCCCGAGGCGCCTTGCATTGCGGAACAGATCCAGAAGATCGTCGCGGTTCTCGATCAGATAGCCGACATTGCGGTAGGTTGTGAAGATCTTGAGGGTCTTCACGCCTTTGGCCTTGAGCTTTTCAAGCTGGCTGCCGATGGTGCTGTCGTAGCCGTGTCCGTAGACACCCTGGTGCAGGGTGTAGTCGATGGCCATTTTCCCGGCCATCTCTTCCTGCCTGTAGGCAAGGCTCTGAAGCAGATCCTGACCCTTGTTGTGGTCAGCGAAATCGATTACGGTGGTCACTCCGCCGAAAGCGGCAAGCCGCGAGCCCTCCGGGAAGCTGTCGCAGGTGACTGTTCCCCGGCTGACAAGATGGTAATGTGTGTGGGCATCGATCAGGCCGGGCATGACATACATGCCGGCAGCATCGATGACTTCATCACCGGAAGACGGCTCGATGACGTCTCCGACAGCCTTGATGAGGCCGTCCTCTATCAGGACATCAGCCTTTGCTGAAGTCCTGTCGTCTGTGACGATTCCGTTCTTGATCAGGATTCTTTTCATTCGGCCTCCTTGAAGTTCTCCTCCAGGAACCTGAGGTCAAGTTCCGGATAGAGGACGAACTCGGACAGAAGCTTGTGCACTCGGCCGAGGGCACGCAGTTTCTCGTCTTCGTCAACCACTGCCTTGCTGCGGCTCGGCTGCCCGGCCTTTTCTCCCTTTGTTATGACCGCGGGTCTTGAATGGCGCAGGACATCCGTGATTATGGATGCGATTTCCTTCATCTCTTCGGGACCCATTCCCAATGTCGTTACGGCAGGGGTGCCGATCCTGAGGCCGCTTGTGTACCACGGGCCGTTCTTGTCGAACGGCAGCGCATTCCTGTTCAGGGTGATTCCGCATGAAATCAGGATGCTCTCCGCCTGGCGTCCGTTCAGGCCGAGGTCCGTAACGTCCAGCAGCATCATGTGGTTGTCTGTTCCGCCTGTCTGGATAGTGAGGCCTTCATCCATGAATGCCTTGGCAAGTGCCTTGGCGTTCTCGGCGATACGCTGGGCATATCCTGCGAACTCAGGAGTACTTGCCTCCTGAAGTGCTATTGCCTTGGCCGCCATGACGTGCGGAAGCGGTCCGCCGATTACAAGCGGACATCCCTGGTCCACGGATTCAGCAAAGCGCTCCCTGCAGAGGATCATTCCCCCGCGCGGTCCGCGCAGCGTCTTGTGTGTAGTGGTAGTCACGACATCAGCCCAGATGACGGGATTGTACTCGCCCTCGAGCACGCGGCCTGCGACAAGACCTGCAAAGTGGGCCATGTCCACCATCAGGACGGCTCCGCACTTGTCTGCAATCTCGCGCATCCTGCTGAAGTTGATCTTCCTGGGGTAGGCGCTGTAGCCGACAAGCAGGATCAGGGGTCTGATCTCCATGGCCTGCTTCTCGATATCGTCATAGTTCAGGAAACCGGTCTTGGGATCGACCGAGTATGAGTAGCAGTCGAAGAGATGTCCGGAGACGTTCATCCTGTAGCCGTGCGTGATGTGTCCGCCGCTGTAGTAGTCCAGAGCCAGCAGCTTCTGGCATCCTGTGCGCTCCTTGATCACGGCCCACTGCTCCCTGGTGAGGTCGGAGGGATTGGTGACTCCCATCTCGGCCAGCGACGGAACCTGCACCATGGTGTTCAGGATGGCCCAGTAGGCGCAGAGGTTGGCATCGGCACCGCTGTGCGGCTGCACATAGGCGTGTTCGGCTCCGAATACCTCGCAGGCGAGCTTGGAGGCATAGGCCTCGATGGCATCGACGTTCTCGCATCCGGCGTAGTACCTGTGGTATGCAAAGCCTTCGGCATATTTGTCCGTCAGCAGGTTGCCCATGGCCAGATGGCAGGCAGGGCTGCTGTAGTTCTCGCTTGCAATCAGCTTGAGATGACTGCGCTGGTTGCGCAGTTCGCCGACGATTCTGGAAGCCACGAGCGGGCTGACGGATGCCACCGTCTCCAGCTGTGCGACATAAGATACCATGACGTCATTGTAATTCTGCGGATGAGCCTGAAGGTATTTCCGAAGAACTGTTCCCATTCCTAAACCCCTTGATGATAAAGAAAAAGCCGTAGAAACGGCTCTTTCCCTGTGTCTGTAGTCTTTGACAGAATCCTTATCTGTCCTTGTCTTTCCTGCGGGAGATCACTTCCGCTGCCACATATGCTGGCTGCTGAGCCGGCTTTTCCTTGATGTTCTTCTCGGACTTTCTGCCCTTGCTTTCCTTCTTGATTTCACCACGTTCCATATGGACCTCCGTCAACGGATATCATCGATATCCGGTTAATGATACTACTATAGGGGCTGGTGCGTCAAACCCGACTCATCTTCCCGGCTTACCCTTCCAGCGCCATCATCTTGGCGCGGCGGCGGGCATGGCGCTCGTCCTGCGATGTCTCTGTGGAGATGTATGCCTTGACCATGTCCAGGACATCGTCGCTGTAATCGATCCTGCCTCCGAAGGCGATGAAGTTGGCGTCATTGTGCTCCTTGGCCATCTGTGCGGCAAAACAGTTCTGGGGCAGGGCGCATCGTATTCCGCGGATCTTGTTGGCCGAGATGGAGATTCCGATTCCGGTGCCGCAGCAGAGGATTCCGAATTCATAGCCGCCCTTGAGGAACTCGTCGCAGGCCAGCTTGGCCATGTCGGGATAATCCACGCTCTTGTTCTCGGCGGTTCCGAGGTAGTTGACCTCGTAGCCCTGTGCCTTGAGGAAATCGACGATTCTGGCCGTAAGCTCCACGGCTCCATGATCATTGGCTACTACGACTTTTGACATATCTGACTCCTTTTGTCGTCCGGACCTCAACCCATCGGTGCCGGCGATATCTTTATCACGTTGGGTACGTTTCTGATCGACTTGATGACCTTCTTGTACGATTCCTCGTCATCGCATTCCATGCTGAACGTTCCGACGAGGTTGCCCATCTCGTCCTCCATCAGGCTGCCCGAGACAAGGTGCCCGTGCTGGTTGCGGATGGCGGCCTCGATCTCGCTGAACAGGTCCTGCGTCCTCTTGCTGGTGACGATGAACTTCCTGGTGATGGTCTCCGTGGTCTCCCATTCGACGGCGATCCTGCGCTGGTCGATCTCGTTCATGTGCGGCAGGTTGGGGCAGTCCTCCCTGTGGACTATGATTCCGCGGCCGCGGGACACGTAGCCGACGATCCTGTCTCCGGGCGCCGGATTGCAGCACTGCGCGATCTGGATCATCATGTTGCGCTGCTTCCCTACGGTGATGGTGTTCTTGGACTGACCCTTGTACTGACGGACGATATCACCGGAAGGAATGTCCTGTGGAAGCACTGGTGCCGGATTTTTCTGGGTTTCTGCTTCTTCTGCGGCTATCGCTGCCTCGATTTCCTTCTTCTTGGCGATGATGTTCTTGTCTATCAGCAGGTTCTCGTCATACTTGTTCAGCCAGGACCTGATCTTGCGTCTGGCGCCTGTGGTGTGGGCATACTTGAGCCATGTTACGCGGGGTCTTGCGTTTTTCTGCGTGACGATCTCTATGACCTGGGTGTTCTGAAGAGGCTGGCCCAGCGGGATTATGTTTCCGTTTGCCTTTGCGCTTACCGTATGGTTTCCGATCTCAGTATGGATTGTGTATGCGAAATCCAGGGCCGTGGATCCGATGGGAAGTTCGATTGCCTGTCCCTTCGGAGTGAACACATAGATGGTGTCCTTCAGCAACTCGCCCTTGATTTCATCCATGAAGGAATCGCTCTGCTCGATCTCAGTGTTCCAGCTCTTGAGCTTGGTGGCGATCCTGGAAAGCTGCTGGCTGTCCATGTTCACCCAGCTCTGGCTGCTGGCCTCGGATCCGCTTTCGGCCTTGTAGACCCAGTGCGACGCAACACCGTACTCGGCTATCTTGTCCATCTCGTAGGTCCTGATCTGGACCTCCAGGATGACGCCGTTCATGCCCATTATGGTGGTGTGCAGGCTCTGGTAGTTGTTGGCCTTGGGCATGGCGATGTAGTCCTTGAAGCGGCCTTCCATGGGCGGCCAGAGCTGATGGACGATTCCCACCAGCGTGTAGCATTCGGTGACCGAGTTGCAGATGACCCTGACTCCAAGGATGTCGAAGATCTCGTCCAGCTCCTTGCGGCGCTTCTTCATCTTCATGTAGATGGAGTAGGTGTGCTTCTCCCTGGATGTGATCTTGATGTTCTTGATTCCGTTGTCGATGCAGGCGTTTGCGATCTTGCGCTTGACGGTCTCCAGATACTTGGTGAACTCGCCGCGCTTGGACTGCAGGTAGTCCTGGATGTAGTTGTATGTGTCCGGCTTGAGCGTCTTGAGGCTCAGGTCCTCCAGTTCTGCCTTCATCCACGAGATACCGAGCCTGTCGGCAAGCGGTGCATAGATGTCCAGACATGCGCTTGCAATCTCCTTGGCGCGCGTCTGGTCCATGAACTGGAGCGTCTGCATGTTGTGCAGCTTGTCCGCCAGCTTGATGATGATCACCGGCATGTTCTTGCTCATTGCGATGAACATCTTGCGGATTGTCTCTGCCTCCGCAACGCTTCTTGACTGGCTCTTTATTACGGCGATCTTGGTGACGCCCTGGACGAGTTCGCATACGTTCTTCCCGAACATCTGCTCTACTTCCTCGGCCGTGGCGGAGGTGTCCTCGATGACGTCATGAAGCAGACCCGCGCACACGGTGTCGCAGTCCATGTTCAGCCTCATGGCAAGCGTCTCGGCAACCGCAAGCGGATGGATTATGTACGGTTCTCCGCTCTTGCGCTTCTGGTCTCCGTGCATCTCGTCAGCGAACACCGCGGCCTGGCGGATCTTCTCATAATCATCACCCGAGTAGTTCTTTGCAATCTTGCTAAGGAACGCCGTAATCAGCTCTTCATGTGGCATACGAGTATTAAATAATTATTTGAATCCTTTTACAACCCTGTCGTTGTTGCCCAGATCCTTGATGACCTCGGTTTCCGAAAAGCCGTTGTCCTTTAGGATCTTCATGGCGGACTGTCCCTGGTCGTAGCCGATCTCCATCATCAGAAGGCCTCCGTCGGCAAGACGGGCGGGCGCTCCGGAGGCGATTCTCCGCACGAAATCAAGGCCGTCGGGACCCCCGTCCAGGGCAAGTACCGGCTCGAACCGCACCTGCTTCTCGAGTGTGGGTATGACGGAACTTGCGATATACGGCGGGTTGGAGAGGATGGCATCGAAATCATCGTCCTTGACCGCTTCAAAAAGGTCTCCCACGGCAAAGGTCACGTCGATGTTGTCCTCTTCAATCAGTCCTGCGGCATTCTGCCTGCAGACCTCCATGGCCTTGTCCGAGACATCGGCAAGTGTCAGGAAAACCTTGTCGAAGCACTCCGAGAGCACCTTTGCCACGGAGATTCCGATGCACCCGGTGCCGCAGCACAGGTCCAGTATCCGCACTGTATCCTGCTCCTGGAAGCGTTCCACGATGTCCGCAAGGGCCTCCTCCACAAGTGTCTCGGTGTCCGCACGCGGAATCAGGGTGTCCTCGGTAACCATGAACACGCTCTCATAGAATCCGCGTTCTCCGGTCAGGTATGCCACGGGCATTCCGTCGGCGCGGGCCTTGCGCAGTTCTTCCAGTTCCGCCTCTTTTTCAGACGGCACCTGCTCGTCGGTTGCAAGTGCAAGCTGTGTCTGGGTTATTCCCAGGCAGGCGCAGATGAGAATCCTGGCATCGGCGGCAGGGGAGTCGCTGATGTCGGCAAATGACTGTGTGAATGACTTGTAGAGCTGCGGCAGCGTCATGTTGCTTCCTTGAGCGCCTGTTCTCCGGCGGCTACCTTGAGGGCTTCGATGACTTCCTGGAGCTGACCTTCCATGATCAGATCCAGCTTGTAGAGCGTCAGGTTGATCCTGTGGTCGGTGAGCCTGTTCTGCGGGAAGTTGTAGGTGCGGATGCGCTCGCTCCTGTCTCCGCTTCCCACCTGGCTGCGCCGTTCTTCGGCTCTTTCCTTTGCCTTTCTGCCTGCCTCCAGGTCATACAGTCTGGACCTGAGGACCCTCATGGCCTCCATGCGGTTCTGAAGCTGTGACTTCTGATTCTGGCAGATGACCACAAGGCCGGAAGGGATGTGCGTGATCCTGACGGCACTTTCCGTGGTGTTGACGCACTGGCCGCCCGGGCCGCCTGCACGCATGACATCGATCCTGAGGTCTTCCTGGCGGATATCCACCTCGGTTTCCTCCGCTTCCGGAAGCACGGCCACCGTGACGGCCGATGTATGGATGCGGCCGCCGCTTTCGGTCTCCGGGACGCGCTGGACGCGGTGAACTCCGCTCTCCCATCTGAGACTACCGTAGACGTCCTTTCCGCTTATGGAGAGCACGATTTCCTTGTAGCCGCCGAGCTCGGTGGCGTTGGAGCTGATCTCATCGATCTTCCAGTGCATGGACTCGGCGTAGTAGGAGTACATCCGGTACAGGTCGGAAGCGAACAGGGCCGCTTCTTCCCCGCCTGTGCCGGCGCGGATCTCCATGATGATGTTCTTGCCCTCAAGGGGATCCGGCGGAATCAGGAGCATCTTGCAGCGGCGCTCGCTCTGTTCTATCTGCTCTTTCAGAACAGGTATCTCTTCCTTGGCCATTGCTGCAATTTCTTCATCATCTCCACGGGAGAGGACATCGTTGTCCTCAAGAGTCTCCATCAGAGACTTGAGGTTGGACAGCTCCTCGACTATGGGTACCAGGTGGCTTCTCTCAAGCATGAGGCTCCTGTACTGATTCATGTCCTTCATGATCTCAGGGTCCGAGAGCCTGGCGTCAAGCTCCTCGAGCTGCTTCCTGAAATCCTCAAGTTTCTCGATCATCATCTGTCCTCCGGCACGAAGGCGAGCTTGGTCTGCTCAAGGATGGGCTGGGGAGGTGAGTAGAGGCTCAGGACTCCCATCGAACAGGCTTTGACGCACGTGCCGCATGCGAGGCATTTCTTGGTGACGTTGCTGTCGGTATCCTCCACCATGACGCCGAACGGACATGCCTCCCTGCACTTGCCGCAGTTGATGCACATCTTGATGTCGACGACATAGGCTCCGTAGCGGTTCTGTCTGATTGCCCCGATAGGGCAGACTTTAGCACATTTGCCGCATTGTATGCAAACCACGGGACGGGCGATCTTTCCGTGGATGGAGCTCTTGTTTCCGACTCCTTCCTTTTCCTGCACCCTGATGAAGGCCATGGATGCCTTGTTTGTCCTGAAGTAGCTCTTGGAGCAGGCATGCACGCACTCCTGGCATCCGATGCATCTGGCGTCCTTGTTCACCACCAGCATCCTGGCCTTCCTGACGGCAAGCCTCTGCTCGGGATCCTCGTACGGGGTATCTGTGATCGGCAGGTTGCGCCTGCGGATTCCGTCCAGCCTGTAATATGCATCGGCGATTGCCGGGGCAGTGGGGATGGAGACGATTTCTCCGAGCCCGATTGCTCCGCTTCCGACGTCAAGGCCTGCACGCTCGACTATGACAGCCTTTATCTCCGGAACCTCATCTGCCCTGAAGACCTGAAGCGATGCATATTTGTCCGGCGGGATGCAGTTGTCCAGCTGATAGCGCTCGCGCAATGCATAGCCCATGCCCATGACCACTCCGCCTTCTATCTGGCCTTCGACGTTGGTGGGGTTGATGGCCCTTCCGACATCGTGTGCGGCTACAATCTTCAGTATCTTGTCGGTCTTGGCATCAAGGATGCAGATCTGGGTTGCATAGCCGTATGCCACATGGCTCTTGGGATTGGGAAGGTCTGATCCGAACGGATCGGTCTTGGCCAGGTACTCGGCGTAGAACTCCCGGCCTTCGAGTTTTTCCAGACTGCTTTTCTTCAGTTCTTCCTGAAGCATCACGGCGGCCCGCCTTGCGGCCTCGCCCGATATCGTGGTGTGTCTGGATCCGGATGATGTTCCGCTGTCCGGAGCATTCGCAGTGTTGGATTTCTCATCCGCCACAAGATCCTCCGGAAGGCCCGTGACATCGCAGACCACCTGCTTGAGCACGGTGCACAGGCCCTGTCCCAGACAGGAGCCTCCGCAGTGGATCAGGACCTTTCCGCCCTTGACTTCAAGCCGTACGCGGCCGTAGTCCGGGATTCCCACTCCTACGCCGGCATTCTTCATGGCGCAGGCGATTCCGACGTTCGGATTCGACTCGAACTCATCTTTCACTGCCATGAGTGTCTCGACAAGACCGGTTGAGTCATCGACTATCTGACCGTTGGGAAGACACTGGCCGGGCCTTATGGCATTGCGGAACCTGATTTCCCAGTGGGAGATTCCCACCTCGTCGGCCATGTAGTTCAGGAGGGACTCGATTGCAAAGCATGTCTGCGTGACGCCGAATCCCCTGAATGCTCCTGCCGGAGGATTGTTGGTGTAGTAGGCGTAGCCGTCTATCTCCAGATTCTGGTAGTTGTATGGTCCGGATGCATGTGTGCAGGCCCTCTGGAGCACGGGAAGCCCAAGCGAGGCATAGGCTCCGGTATCGGATATGACCTTGGCCTTGAGGCCCTTAATGATTCCGTTCTCATCACATCCCAGAGTGAACTCCATGTCCATGGGGTGGCGCTTGGGGTGCACGGCAAGGCTTTCGGCTCTGGTAAGCTTCATCTTGCACGGACGCTTTGTCAGATGGGCCACGAGGGCGCTCAGGTGCTGGACCGTGACGTCCTCCTTGCCTCCGAAGCCTCCGCCTACATAGCAGTTCTCTACGCGGACCATCTCCTCCGGAAGACCCAGCATGGGAGCGGTCTCGCGTCTTGTGTCGTAGACCCCCTGGTCGGTGGAGTAGATCCGTACTCCTCCGTCTTCCTCCGGAACGGAGACCGCACATTCGGGCTCAAGGAACGCATGCTCGGTCCACGGCGTGGTGAAGCGCTCGGTGATCACATGCGTGGCTTCCTTCAGTGCCTTGTCCGCGTCACCGCGGCTGATGTGCGTGTGACCCAGGAGGTTGCCTTCCTCATGCACAAGGGGAGCATCCTCCCGCATGGCTTCGTAGGGATCGTTCACAAAGGGCAGCACCTGATAGCCCACCTTGACCAGGGAGGCTGCCTTCCTTGCCGCCATGTAGTTTTCTGCGGCAACAAGACAGATGACGTCTCCTACATAGCGTGTTGTGCCGCCTATGGGGATCATTGCGTCCCAGTCGCGCTTGAGATGTCCCACCTTGATGTCGCCGGGAATGTCTTCTGCAGTGAATATCCCGACGACTCCGGGGACGGCCTCGGCGGCAAAGGTATCTATGCTCAGGACCTTTGCCCTGGGATGCTTGCTCCTGACGGCAACGGCGTACAGCATGCCGTCGATGTAGATGTCGTCGGGGTAGATTGCCTTTCCGGTGGTCTTGTCCAGGACATCGACGCGCGGAACACGCATTCCGATCTTCCAGTTGCGGTCATCGGCTATCGTCCTGCCTTCACGTATCATCTGTGCCGCAAGCTCAATGGCCTTCACTATCTTGACGTATCCCGTGCAGCGGCAGATGTTGTTGCGGATGGCATGGCGTATCTCGTTTTCCGACGGATTCAGGTTTTCATCAAGAAGCCCCTTGGCGCACATGATCATGCCGGGGGTGCAGAACCCGCACTGGACCGCTCCTGCCTGACCGAACGCAGATGTGAATATCTGCTTTTCCCGTTCGGAAAGTCCTTCAAGCGTGACGACCGATGATCCGCTTATCTCCGATACCAGGACCGAGCATGCCCTGACGGGCTTTCCGTCCACAAGTACCGTACAGGCACCGCAGGCGCCTTCGGAGCATCCGTCCTTGACGGAAGTAAGCCTGAGATCGTCCCTGAGGAACCTGATCAGTTTCTTGTCTCTTTCGGGTGATACCGCCCTTCCGTTGACGATCAGTGCAATATTCACACTCGCATCTCCCTGTTGAAAGGTCTTCCCAGAGCTGCAGGTCCGAGTCTGTTGGACTTGCGGTTGAATGCAAGTACAACGATGACCAGGATATACGGCAGCATGGTGAGGAATTCATAATACTGGAACTTCGGCACGAAGATCTGGATCTGTGTCTGCAGTGTCTGTGCAAAGGTGAAGAGCAGGGCTCCCAGGAATATCTTGACCGGATGCCACTGGCCGAAGTACACGAGTGCCACGGCTATGAATCCACGTCCGTTGATTATGTCGGCGTTGAACATCTTGGCCTGGCACAAGGTAAGGAATGCTCCCGCGAAACCCGCCATGGCTCCGCCTACCGCAAGGCTCTGGAAACGGATTTTGGTGACATTGATTCCCAGTGAGTCGGCTGCCCTGGGATGTGTTCCCACGGCCCTGACCTTGAGGCCCCATGGGGTCTTGAAGATCACGTACCATGCAACCGGCACCAGGAGATATGCAAAATATACCAGCGGGTTGTGGGTGAACAGGATCTTGCCCAGCACGGGGATCTTGGAGAGCAGGGGGATTTCCATAGAGGAGATTCCGACGATGGACTGGGTTCCGCCGATGTAGGACCTGAAGAACGTACCTGCAAGACCTACGCCGAACATCTGCATTCCGATTCCTGCAATTCCCTGCGGAGCGCGGAACGTGATGACGATGACTCCGAATATCAGGCCCAGCAGGATTCCGCAGACCGTGGCTGCTACGAGACCGAGGATGTTCACATACCAGGGTGCCTGTCCGGCTCCGATCATGGTGAACGGGATCAGCATTCCGAGGAATGCGCCCATGCTCATTATTCCTTCACATCCGAGGTTGAAGATGCCGGCCTTCTGGTTGAACATCTCTCCCATGGAGGCGATCATCAGCGTTACTGCAAATCGGACGGTAAGTGTCAGTGTGTTTACAATGAAATCCATATCACGCCTCCTTCCTGATATTCTGTTTTTTCCGTCCGGCGAAGAACCGCTTCCTGAAGCGCTCCATCGAATACGGGTTTGAAATGACCATCTGCACTGCGACGATTATAAGGATGATCAGGCCCTGAAGTGCCTTGACCAGGTTGGGCGGGACACTTGTCAGGATCTGCAGGTTCACCTGGCTGTACAGCAGGATTCCGAAGAAGAAGCTGGCAGGAACGATCCACAGGGGATGTAGGGCACCGAACAGCGCCACGACAACACCGGAGAAGCCGTAGCCTCCGGTCATTCCGGCAACGGCTCTGCCCTGGACTCCCATGAGCTCCACGGCACCGGCCATGCCTGCGCAGGCACCGGAAATGACCATGGAGATTATCAGATACCTGGAGACGTTGATTCCGCCGTAACGTGCCGCACGGCTTGAGGCTCCGGCGGCGCTCATCTTGTATCCCCATGTGGTCTTGAACAGCAGGATGTAGATCACGACCACCAGTATGACGGCAAGGAAAATGCCCTGATGCAGCGACATTCCCGGGAAAAGGCGTGTCAATGTGGCGTTTTCCGCCACTCTTCTGCTCATGGGCGTTCCGGACTTCTCCGTCGGGTCCAGAAGGGGAACCCTGATGCAGAAGTTGAAGAACTGCGTGGCCACATAGTTGAGCATGACCGTGGACAGGAGCTCGCTGACCTCAAGCTTGGCCTTGAGCCAGCCGGGGATGAACCCGTACAGGCCTCCGGCCACGCCGCCTGCGATGATGCACAGCGGAACGAGTATGATCTTGGGAAGCGATCCGCAGTTGGTTGCCAGAACCGTGGCTGCTATGATTCCCATGTACATCTGGCCTTCTGCTCCGATGTTGATTATTCCGCTTCTTGAACTGACCGCGATGCCGAGGGCGATTATCAGCAGCGGTATCATCCTTATCAGGACCTCGCTGAACGTCCTCATGCTCATGAACGGCATGGAGATTATGATCCAGTATGTGTTGAACACGTCTCCGCCGACGGCGATGATTATGATGGCTCCGACCAGAAGTGCCGCCAGGACTGCAATCACGACGACCGAAACCTTGTATGCGATCTTGTAGTTATTCATCATCTTTCACCCCCGCCATCAGGATTCCGAGCCTGTCGGTGGTAGCCTGACCCTTCTCGAGGACAGCCTGTGTCTGTCCCTTGAAGATCACGGCTATGCGGTCGCTGAGGTTCATGATCTCCTCAAGCTCCTCGCTTATCAGAAGTATTCCGACACCGCTCCTGCGGAGCTTCAGAAGCTCCTTGTGGATGAATTCTGCCGCACCCATGTCCAGACCTCTTATGGGGTAGACGCACACCAGGAACCTGGGATGTCTGGCAATCTCCCTGGCAAGGATGACTTTCTGGATGTTTCCTCCGGAGAGAGATCCTGCAGCGGTGTGGATTCCCGGACATCTGATGTCGAATTCCTCGCGCAGCTTGTCCGATGTGCTTTCGATGACCTTGTTCTTGAGGATGTGGTGGCTGGAGAATGTCTCCGACTCGCTGTCCTTGAGGATGATGTTTTCCTTGATGGACATGGAGGGGACGATTCCTTCGGTGTTCCTCTCCTCGGGGATGTATCCCATCCCGGCTTCGATCACCTGGCCGGGCGTGTGGTTCTGAATCTGCTTGCCCAGGAACTCGATCGTTCCGCTTTCGGTCTTCCTGATTCCGTTGATGGCCTCCGCCAGTTCCCTCTGTCCGTTTCCGGATACGCCCGCAAGACCAACGATCTCGCCGGCCTTCACCGTGAGGTTGAAGTGGTCCAGCGCCAGGAAATCCCTGTCGCTTCTGACGCAGAGGTCTTTTATTACCAGTGCCGGCTCACCCTTTGACGGTTCGTCGGTGTTCTCGTTCACCTCGACCTCGTGGCCTGTCATGAGGGCTGCTATCTGCTTGGGTGTGTAGTCGGCGGTGCTGCCTTCGAATACCACTTTCCCGTGGCGGAGGATGCTGACCTTGTCCGAGAGAGCCTTGACCTCGTTCAGCTTGTGGCTGATGAAGATGATGGAAAGCTCCTTGCTCATCTTCTTCAGAAGGACGATCAGGTCATCCGTTTCCTGAGGTGTCAG
This sequence comes from bacterium, assembly GCA_031935845.1. GTDB lineage: Bacteria > Spirochaetota > Spirochaetia > Sphaerochaetales > Sphaerochaetaceae > UBA9732. Next base: position 14,396 of record JAJBWA010000034.1, read on the forward strand.
TGCGCTGGTGGGTTCGTCCAGGATGAGGAACTTTGCGCCCAGACACAGTGTCTTGACCAGCTCCACGCGCTGCTGCTCGCCCACGGCCAGCTGCCAGATATATGCATCGGGATCAACCTTGAGCCCGTATTTTTCCGATATCTCCATGATCCTGTCCCTGACCATCTGCAGGTCCACCCTGATGCCCTTCCAGCTGTTCTTCATGCCCAGGGCGATGTTTTCAAGGACGGTCATGTTCGGTACCAGCATGTAGTGCTGGTGCACCATTCCGATTCCGCAGTCGAATGCGTCGTTCGGAGTCCTGAGCTGCACTTCCTGTCCGTTGATGAAGATTTTTCCCTCATCAGGCTGGTACAGTCCCATTATCATGTTCATCAGCGTGGTCTTGCCTGCGCCGTTCTCTCCGACCAGGGCGAGTATCTGATGTTCTCCGACAGTGAGGGAGATATCGTCACTCGCAAGTACGCCGGGGAAGCGCTTGGTTATGTGCTCCACGCTCAGTTCCGTGATTTTTTCGAATCTTGCCATATTTATCCGTCAGTAGTCTCATGAAAAATGTGCAGGCCGCGAGGACCTGCACATCTGTTGATTCCGATGTAGATCAGAGCTTTGAGTAATCGACCGTGTTCCAGTTGGAAAGGGTGTCTGCCTTTGCCTTGAACTCCTCAAGCTTCTTCTCGACTGCTTCCTTGATCTGCGGTGTGATCTTGTCTGCGCACTTCTCGTTCCATGCCCAGATGAATCCGCCGTTGGAGAAGTTCATCGGGATGACCTCTCCGCCGAGCTTTCCGGCCTGGAAGGCATCGACCAGTCCGATCAGGACGGCCTTGTAGTTGTATGAGGATGCGGCTATGCACTTGTAGCCCTCATCAAGGCTGATCTGAGCAATATCCTGTCCGAGCCACCAGATGTCTTTGTTGGGATACTCTGCAACGGCTCTGAGTGCTCCGAGGGCCTGCTGTGATGAACCTGTGAGGACATCGTTGCCTGCCTGGATCAGCGACTGTGCGAACTCACCAGACTTGACCGTATCGTTGAAGTCTCCGATATGGGTGACAGTGATCTTTGCATTGGGATTGACCGACTGGACACCGAGGACGAATCCTCTGTTGTAGCGTGCAGAGTCACCGCCGTCGATGGGGCCGACGACTCCGACCTTGTTGGCCTTTGTGGTCAGACCGGCGACGATACCCGAGAGGAATCCTGTCTCCTCTGACTGCGGCATGTAGCTGAATACGTTGTTTCCGATGATATCGGTTGTGGTTCCGAAGGCGAACATGACATCCGGGTAGAGCTTGCTGACTTCCTCGGTTACCGACCTGTACTGTGATCCGTGCAGGATGATGATGTTGAAGCCGAGGTTGACATATGTTGCGACTGCTGACTTTGCATCTGCCGGCTGAGTGTTCTCGACTGCCTTGTATTCTGCGATTGTTCCCTTGGGAAGCTCCGCCATTGCCTCGGTGATGCCGTCATGCATTGCCTGGCACCAGCCCTTGTCATCAATTGTAGATGATACGATCAGTGCAACCTTGATCTGCTTGGTCTTGGCAGCTTCCTGAGAGCCGCTTGCGAAGATCGTGCCCGTTACGAGCATTGCGAGAAGAGCGATAATCAGTGCTTTCTTCATATTCCATCTCCTGTTGGTGTTTTTGGGAAACATGGCATAACCATGACTCCCTCAGTGTATTTTGATTATATCACAGGAAACCCCGCGGAAACAGACAATAAATGACAAAAATACCTGTGTTGTATCTGCAACAGAAACCCGGAAAAAACGAAAAAAGCAACGTCGGTGCAACAGGATTGCGTCAGTTCAGTCCGACATAACGTTTCAGCTGCAACAGATATTCCTTGAGTTCGGCGATTACTTCCTTCTGCTTCGGGCTCAGCGAAGTGTCGGCCAGACGCTCTTCTATCTTGCGTGCGACGAAGTTGATGTCGTTGATGGGATTTCCCGGCGGGCACAGCAGTCTTGTGGATGCAAACGACTTCCATCTGGCAAGGTCGGCATCGTCAAGCACAAGAGGGTAGTTGCGGCAGACGTGGCGCCACAGCATCTGCTGGCAGCGCGGGTCTTCGAAGCGCAGGTTGAGCTTGAGCCTCTGCTCCGGCGGCGTGCTCCTGATGACGTTGAACAGCTTCCTGTCGTAGTCGCTGAAGAACCTGCTGTAAATCTGGAAGTCCGGATCGTCCGGATTGTCGAATTCATCGCCTTCGTTTGAACGGATCTTGAGGATCAGGGCCGTCCTGTTCCTGGTGATTTCCTCGTAGCGCTGCATGCAGCTGGCATAGTCTATTCCAAGTCTCTGCAGGTCTTCCTTCCTGAGGGTGTTCAACGGTGCGACGAAGGGCACACGGTTGACGGCTATTCGCATGACTCCCGGAACTCTGAACACGTCTTCTGCCTTTGCCGCAAGAAGCGGAGCGATGTCCTGCCTGAGGTCGAAGCAGACTATGGTGCTCTCGTTCTTCACATGAGGAGTGATGGGCACGATCATTGACGTGCATCCGTTGGGACTAGTGAACGCGGCGCAGGTATGCAGCACCGGGGATGGCGTATCCTGCGGGTCGAGCAGGTTCTTTACGGAAGCCTTGTTCCTGAGCGTGAGGTAGTAGCTGAACAGCCTGGGCTGGACCTTCCTGATCAGCCTGGCCACGGCTATGGTGGCATTGACGTCCACCATTGCGTCATGAGCCCCGATCTGCTCAATGTGGTTTGCTGCCGTCAGCTCGGTGAGCTTGAACACCGGATTGCCGTTGGCATTTGCAGGCGGCCAGCTGATTCCCTGAGGCCTGAAGTCATGGCATGCACGCACCAGATCTATGATGTCCCACCTGCTGTTTCCGTTCTTCCACTCGCGCTGGTAGGGGTCGATGAAGTTCCTGTACAGCGCGTTGCGGATGAACTCGTCATCGAACCTCAGGGTGTTGAAACCGCACGCACAGGTGCCCGGAACACTGAAGATATCGTTGATTTTCTCTATGAACTCGCTTTCCGGGATACCGTTTGCCTTGACGGTCCTGGGCGTTATGCCGGTGACCATGCATGCGGCGGGATCCGGAATGTAGTCTGCAGACAGCCTGCAGTACAGGATCACCGGATCCCCGATGGGGTTGAGGTCCATATCCGTCCGCTGTCCGGCGAACTGTGCTATCCTGTCGTAGAACGGATTCAGGCCGAACGTCTCGAGGTCATACCAGAAGAAAGTCTGTTCATTCGTGCGCATATGTCAAATTTAACATAAAAAACCTTGAAAACAAAGCTGAAGCGGGCTTATATTTGAATCAAGATGATACGACGATTGGTTGCAGTCGGGATGGTATCGCTGTTGCTCTTATCGTGCCTCTTCGCAGCGGATGCGGAGCTTCCTCCCACAGACGAGGAAGTTCTTGATTCTCTGACAGTGATAATGGATTGCGTCTCCGCCTCTCTGGTGACGGAATGCACCGAGACCGACATTGATCTTCCATGCAGCATAGTCTCTATGGTCCAGGGCTCACTGCTTCCCAGGCGTATCGCATATTTCCTTGCAGACCCTTCCGAATACGAACACATGCTTGCGCCCTCCGATTCCAACGGCGGATTCTTTGCCGCGCTGCTTTCCCTGCTGAACGGAGCGACTGAGAATCCTCTTGTCTCGGCAGTCTATGTGGCCATGTCCACCAGGGGCTACAGGGAAGGAGACTTCCTTCTTTCCGGCTACATCTCCTTCTCATATCCTGACGACACCGACCTCGACCAGATTCTCGGCATATGGTCATCCAGGGAGAACACGGGCAGGAGCATAGGCCTTTCCGTGGACATGCAGGTGTACGGTTCAAAGCTCACGCGCCCGATATATCTCAACGGAGATTTCAGTCTCGCAGTTGACGATGAAGGCGACATTGTCATAAGCTCTTTGGGTGTCTACAGGATCAACGGCTATGCCTATCAGGGCGGCGAGTTCAGGATGTAGGCACACCACCGGAGGAAAAATGAAACCACAGGTACAGAAGTTTCTCGAAAGGCACATGCTGGATGCAGATCAGATCAGCATGGATTCACTCTGCGACATGTTCATCAGCGAGATGAAGGCGGGTCTTGCGGGCAGGAGCAGTTCGCTTGCCATGATTCCCAGCTTCTGCTCGCCTGATGCCAGACCCAAGGCAGGCGAGGCCGTCCTGGTAATAGATGCCGGCGGTACCAACTTCCGCACATGCCTGGTTACGTTCGACAAGTCACTCAATCCGGTGATCAGCGACTTCCGCAAGAGCTCGATGCCCGGAATAAAGAAGGAAGTCAGCGCAAGTGAGTTCTTCTCCACCATCGCCGACGAGGCCGAGCGCCTGATAGACCGCAGCGACAGGATCGGCTTCTGCTTCTCCTATGCCGCCGAAATCCTGCCGGACCATGACGGAGTCCCTCAGTTCTTCAGCAAGGAGATCAAGGCCCCTGAAGTAATCGGAAAGCATCTGGGAAAGGAGCTTCTGGCCGAGTTCGCACGCCGCGGACACGATGTCTCCAAAAAGAAGGTCATCATCCTCAACGACACGGTCACCACGCTGCTTGCCGCAAAGGCCGACAGCCACGCAGCCAGCTACGACGGCTGCATCGGATTCATCCTGGGCACCGGTACCAACACGGCATACATCGAGAAAGCCTCCAACATCACCAAGGTCGACCCGTCTGTATTCGGCTCAGAATACCAGATCATCAACGTGGAGTCCGGATGCCTTGACATCAGCCTTGGCGACATCGACAGGGAATTCCTTGCCGGTACCAACCAGCCGGACAACTACAAGCTGGAGAAGATGATCAGCGGTGCATATCTCGGACCCTTGGCTTTCCACGTCATCAGCCATGCCGTGAAGGAAGGTCTTTTCTCACAGGCTTTCTGCGATGCGTTCTC
>JAJBWA010000035.1:0-3596 GCA_031935845.1 bacterium
AGATCGCCAAGCCGTGTATCGATGCCCGTGACGAAGGTCACAACGTCGAGTGGTCAACAGAGTACACACTCGAGAAGGCCTACGACGAGTACCTTAAGGCATGGTTCGCAGTCCATCTCATCCAGGCTGCATTCTCAGGCAAGGCCGAGGATCCGGACTTCATCTTCAACATGAGTGTCGGCTACAACCTCGACGGTATCAAGCAGCCCAAGATGCAGACCTACATCGACAACATGATCGATGCCACAAAGAGCCCGCTCTTTGCTCAGTACAAGGCAGCTCTTAAGAATATTATTGAAGAGGGCACAATCCTCGAGGGCACAGACCTTGAGGGCAACGCCAAGGCACTTAAGGGTCTTCAGGACCGCATCAGCGCCAACATCTGCCCGAGCGTGACGATCTCCACAATGCACGGATGTCCTCCGAAGGAGATCGAGGCCATCTGTTCCTACATGCTCACCGAAAAGAAGCTCAACACATTCGTCAAACTCAATCCGACTCTTCTCGGATACGACGAGGTCAGAAGAATCCTCGACCTCATCGGCTTCGACCATGTCGGTCTCAGACGCGAGAGCTTCGAGCATGACCTCCAGTATCCGGATGCAATCGCAATGCTCCACAGACTGGTGGAACTTGCCAAGAAGATGAACCTCGGCTTCGGCGTCAAGCTGACAAACACCCTCGGAAACATCAACGACGGTTCGGTTCTCCCGGGAGAGGAGAAGTACATGTCCGGCCGCGCACTGCTTCCGATTTCAACAACAGTCGCAAGCCGCCTCAGCGCGGAGTTCAATGGTCAGCTTCCGATTTCCTACAGCGGCGGATGTACGATCTTCTCCGTCCAGGACATCTTCGACACAGGTATCAGACCGATCACAATGGCTACCGATATGCTCAAGCCGGGCGGATATGCCCGTATGGCACGCATGGCCGAGAAGCTTGAGAAAGAGAGCAAGACATGGGGCAAGAAGGACATCGATCCGGATGCAGTCGAAAGCCTCTCTCAGAATGCAAGAAACGCATATTACAGCCAGCGTGAGTTCCGCGGCGAGCGTCAGGCAAAGACAAACGACGAACTTCCGATGTTCGACTGCTATGTCTCACCTTGTATGGAAGCCTGTCCGATCCACCAGAACATCCCCGATTATGTCGGTCTTGTCGGTGACGGCCGTTATGCAGAGGCTCTGACTCTGATCTACGAAGGCAACGCACTTCCGAACATCACATGCAACATCTGTGACCATCAGTGCCAGTTCCACTGCGCAAGAATGGATTATGAAGGCGCAGTCCATATCAGAGACATGAAGAAGATCGCAGTTGAGAAGGGAACAGATGAGTACATGGCCAACTGGGAAGCCCCTGAGGCCCCGGCAGATGTCAAGGCTGCCGTTGTCGGAGCAGGTCCTGCAGGACTTGCCGCCGGATACTTCCTTGCCCGTGCAGGTTTCGATACCACCGTTTTCGAGAAAGAAGCCAACGCCGGCGGAGTTGTCGCCAACATCATTCCTAAGTTCAGAATCGATCCGAAGGCAGTTCAGGCTGATATCGACCATGTTAAGGCCCACGGAGTCAAGTTCAACTTCAATTCCAAGATGGACCAGGTCACAGTCAAGGCTCTTAAGGATGCAGGATATGACTACATCTACTACGCAATCGGATGCGAGAAGAACAACGAAATCAAGATCGAAGGAGATTCCAAGAAGGTTCTGGGTGCTCTTTCATTCCTCGAGGGCTTCAAGGCTGATCCTGATGTAATCAACCTCGGAAAGCACGTTGTTGTCACAGGTGGCGGAAACACCGCAATGGACAGCGCAAGAGCTGCAAAGCGTGTCATGGGAGTAGAGGATGTCACAGTCGTCTACAGAAGAAGCCAGAAGGAAATGCCGGCAGATCCGGAAGAGTACAGAATGGCTCTTGATGATGGCGTGAAGTTCGTCTTCCTGACCAATCCGAAATCAATCGAGGGCGGAAAGCTCACATGTGCCAAGATGGCTCTTGGCGAGCCTGATGCCTCCGGAAGAAGACGTCCGGTTGAGACAAAGGAAGTCGTGGTTCTTGACTGCGACACCCTGATCACCGCAATCGGTGAGCATACTGATACAGATGCTCTGAAGTATCTGGGCGTTCCTGTAACAGAGAAGGGAGTTCCTGCAATCGATGCAGACACCAACGAGACTTCAGTCAAGGGTGTCTATGCAATCGGTGATGTTCTCGGCGCATCAACTGTCGTCAAGTGTATCGCATCTGCCAGAAAGGCTGTCGAGGCTACAATCGACAAGGTCTTCGAGGAGCTTAAGGATGCTGAGATCAAGGACGACAAGGCAACTGAGATAGTAGAAGAGTACGAAGAAGAGGAAGAGGACGAGGGATATCTCGAGGCCGAAGAGAGATTCTTCAAGGATGTCCAGGAGAGAAAGACCCATCTTTGCGAGAACTGCAAGAGCTTCGAGACCTGCAAGAAGATCGAGGAATACGCTCAGCAGGAAGCAAAGCGCTGTATGGACTGCACCTACTACTGCAACAAGTGTGTTGATGTCTGTCCGAACCGCGCCAACGTCGCAATTGACATGAGGTCTTCAGAGAACACCGACGATCCGTTCCAGATTCTCCATCTGGATGCCTTCTGTAACGAGTGCGGAAACTGCGCTTCCTTCTGTAACCATCAGGGCAGACCGTATAAGGATAAGTTCACACTCTTCAGCAGAATGGATGACTTCGAGGACAGCACAAACAGCGGTTTCATCGTACAGAACGATGAGGTACTGGTGCGCGTCGACGGAAAGGTCGTCAAGTGTCATATCGACGGAGAAGGAAACCTTGTCGGAAAGGTTCCGGCCCTTGTCAAGGATCTCATCGAGCAGGTCTTCATCAGCTATGACTACCTGCTGACCAGAGTGGAGGAGTGACAATGACCACTGTTATCAGAAACACAAGAGTCATCCAGACCATGGAACCGGTTGAGGTTCTGTGCGGTGTGGATGTGGTCATCAAGGATGACAAGATATTCAAGGTCGGAAAAAACGCAGCCGACGGAATCAAGGCTGATAAGGTCATCGAGGGTGACGGCAAGACCGTCATCCCCGGCTTTGTCTGCGGCCATCATCACTATTACAGCGGCCTTTCCCGCGGAATGCTCATTTCCGCAGGTCCTCAGACCGATCTGATTCAGACTCTGAAGGAGTGGTGGTGGAGAATCGACCGTGCACTGGATGAGGAGTCACTGTACTACAGCTCCCTGATCTGCACGCTTGATGCCATCAAGAACGGAACGACTGCCTGTATCGACCACCATGAGAGCCCGAACTACATCGACGGAAGCCTTTCGACAATCGCAAAGGGAATGGAGAAGTTCGGTCTCAGAGGAATCGTCGCCTACGGAATCACCGACCGCAACTACGGCATGAAGGAAATCCGCGACGGAGTCAAGGAAGGAATCCGCTTTGCAAAGGAAGTGGATGACAGAAAGAAGAAGGGCGAGAATGTCATGTGCGAAGCCATGGTCGGAGGTCATGCTCCGTTTACGATTCCCGAGGAGGGAATGGAGCTTCTCGCCGATTCTGCAAAGACAACCGGAAGGGGAATGCATCTTCATGTTG
>JAJBWA010000036.1:0-8633 GCA_031935845.1 bacterium
CCGCTTGAGCTGCGCTTTGCCTCGGCTTCCTTTGCAGCCTGCTCACGCATGCTCTTGTACTTGGCCTTTGCACCTGCAAGCTTCTCTTCCAGCTTCTCGATGTCGTCCTTGTACTTCTTCACCAGCTGCTCGTAGCGCTCGCACTCGGCGTTGAGCTTCTGAAGTTCCTCGGCAAGCCTCTTCTTTTCCAGAAGTGCCTCGCGGGCAAGATCGTCGCGGCCCTTGGAGATTGCCAGCTCGGCTCTCTTCTGCCAGCGGTCGACCAGACCCTGGAGCTCTGCGGCCTTGCGCTTTGAGGTACTCTCGGTTCCGATTGCCGCAGCGCAGTTGGTCTTGATCTCGATGATGGTGTCTTCCATCTCGTTGATCATCAGCTTGATCATCTTTTCCGGATCCTCTGCATGATCGAGGAGGGAATTGATGTTTGAATTGATTATGTCCATGAACCTAGAAAAAACTCCCATGTCCAATCTCCTTAATCGTCAGTATTATGTCCGCCTTTCAGCGGTCACACAAGAACTATAGCAAAGAGCGTGCCAAGTCCAGGGGCGAACAGCCCTTCCGGGCATTCAGACAGCCAGCTATTACAACTTTTTTGCGTTTTTTTGAGGAAAAAGCAGTTGCCCATCTACTTTTTTCCTTTTTATTTGACAAAAAGAAGCTTTCAGACCGACAGGTTGCTGGTAAAAATAACCGAAATATGGTAAATTTTACCACATGAGCAGCTACAAAGACAGTTACATAGGTGAATCCGAGGTTTTCCTGGACTTCCAGCAGCGCATAGCCGATGCGGCGGCCGTGGACAGGAGCGTACTTGTCATCGGAGAACGCGGAAGCGGAAAGGAAATGGCGGCAAGCAGGCTCCATTACCTGTCCAAGCGCTGGCAGAAGAACCTTGTCACCGTCAACTGTGCTGCCCTTGCGACGTCATTGATAGAAAGCGAGCTGTTCGGTTATGAGCAGGGAGCGTTCACCGGTGCAAACAAGACAAGAAAAGGACGCTTTGAGGAGGCCCAGGGCGGAACACTGTTCCTGGATGAAATCGGAAACATCCCCATGCAGGTCCAGGAGAAGATCCTCAGGGTCGTAGAGTACGGAACCTATGAACGAGTGGGATCGTCCGTGACTCATGAAGCCGACGTAAGAATCATCGGAGCCACGAACGCGGACCTGAAGCAGATGTGCCGGGAAGGCAAGTTCAAGGAAGACCTTCTTGACAGACTGAGCTTTGAGGTGGTCTTCATACCGCCGCTCAGGGAAAGGGGTGACGACATCCTGCTTCTGGCCAACTACTTTGCACAGCGCATGGCCATGGAATGCGGACAGGACATTCCGGTTTTCACCGAAGAAGTGCAGCAGCTCCTGAGGTCATACAGCTGGCCCGGAAACGTCCGTGAACTCAAGAATACAATCGAGCGTGCCGTCTACAGAAGCAAAGGGGACATCATCTCGTCCATAGTACTGGATCCTTTCCGGAATCCCTACACATATGATGGAAACGATGCCCCCAAAGTGTTGGAAGTTGAAAAAACTGAAGTTATCAAATCGAATCAGGCTATCTCAGATCAGACAGGCAAGAAGGAGTTTTCTTTTGACAGCCTTCCCCTTGACAGCCTGGACAAGACCAAGGATGCTCTTGAAGCAAGCTTTGTACAGCGTGCCCTTCAGCAGGCACAGGGCAATCAGCGTGAAGCCGCAAAGCTCATGAAGATCACCTATGACCAGTTCAGAGGTCTGTACCGCAAGCATAAGATCAACCCTTGACCTTTTCGGCCGGAAGCTCGGCGGGTTTTCCGTTCAGCTTGGCCTTGAGTTCGGCAAGCTCCTTGTCGACATTGTCGTTTGCCTCCATCTCGGTGAACTTTGCCTCGCTCTCATAATGCTTGGAAGCAACGGCGGCCTCTGCCTCAAGGCGCTCCACCTTCTCTTCCATCTCGTTGAATCTCTTGATTGCCGCTCCGCAGTCAGTTGAGCTGATCTGTTTCTCGATCTTGATCTTCTCCTTGGCATGCTGGGCTCTTGCGACCAGTGTCCTCTCCTTACCCTTGACCTCCTCAAGCTTCTCGGTGAGCTTGACGATCTGGGCTTCCTGGCTTGCATTGATGTTCTTGAGCTCCGCAATCTCGGTCTCAAGTGCCGTCACCTTTGCGGAAGCTGTCTGCTTCTCTGCAATTGCCTCGCGTGCAAGGTCATCCTTGCCGTTCTTAACTGCCAGCTGAGCCCTGACTTCCCAACGTCCTACTGCCTCTTTTTCCGTCTTGAGCTCTGCCTCACGTGCCTTGATGTTGGCCAGCGTCTGTGCTGCAGACTCCTTTGCCTTTCCAAGGCTGTTCTCCATCTCGACGATGGTGTAGCGGATCATCTTTGCCGGATCCTCCATCTTGTCGAGAGCATGATTAACATTCGAGCTGAAAATGTCGTGGATTCTTTTAAATACGTTCATTGCACGTCTCCTTGTTAGCTTTGATAGCGCCCGTTGCCGGACACTCATCAAATAGCAAAAGCCGTGCCAACCGCATACAACTTGTTTGTTTTAAAGGAGTTACAAACACACCTCAAAAAGCCGTCTTAATCTCAGAACATAATGTGGCGAAATTTACCAACCCCTCTCTGTTGAATTCACGGCAATGTTGAAGTACTCTTTTTCCTGGAGGTTCTGCCATGAAAAGACCGCTTTGGGTGATTCTTGTCCGCATTGTTCTCTGTATCCTGCTTGCCGCGGTTCTGATTGCAGGAGGAATACTCCTGAGTATCTATCTGAGGACCAGGACATACTTTGCCAACTCGGAGCAGGCCTTCCTCTATCCTGAGCTGGAAGAAGGATACATAGCCCAGGGAATAGTCTATGACGAAGATGAAGATGTGCTGATGATCTCCGGCTATAAGAAGGAAGGGGTAGCTTCCCCGATCTATGTGATTGACCGCAGCACCGGAAATCTGGTTGCAAACGCATCCATGTACAAGCAGGACGGAACCCCGTTTACAGGGCACTCCGGAGGTATCGCCCTATGGAAGGATCTGGTTTTCGTGGCGGGTACGTACGACGGCCTCTATGTGTTCTCACGTGATGATGTCCTGAATGCACGAAACGGAGAGAAAGTCACGGCCCTCGGTCTGTTCCCTCTGGACATCGGAGGAGAAACACTGACTGCAAGCTATGTAAGTGTCCATGATGACATTCTGACTGTCGGAGAATTCCAGATGATCTATTTCGCAGACACGGAGAAGAGTCATCATTTCAAGACTCCCTCCGGAGAAAAACAGTATGCCGTGGCAGTCAATTTCAGGCTGGATGAATCACAACCACTGGGGATTGTCCCGCAGGCCTTGTCCGCCTACTCCACTCCATCCCTCGGACAAGGAATATGCTTTCATGACGGCAAGATACTGCTGAGCGCATCCGTAGGTTTCCTGATGTCCAAGATCTATGTCTACGATCCCACGGACCTGCAGCAGTGCGGCACATTCGGAGGAATTCCCGTCTACGCCCTGGACAAGAGCGTCCAGACGGCAAAGTGGACATTCCCGCCCATGGCAGAAGAAATAGAGATTGTCGACGGATACATCTATACCATGGACGAGTCAGCCGCAGAGAAGTACAAGGTCGGAAAACTTTTCGACGGCCAGTGGTGTTTCAGGACAAGAATCAACAACGGAGTGTATGACCTGGAGTAGATCAGAACCAGCGCTGCAGCAGTATTCCGGCGGCAACGGACACGTTGAGGGATCCCTTGGATCCGCCCATGGGTATGCTCACCCTGCTTCCGCAGCACGAAAGGATCTCAGGACTTATTCCGAATTCCTCTGAACCCAGAACTGAAACACCCCGTTTGGGAAATGCAAACTCATTTATGGATGTGCCTCCAAGCTCCAGAGCAATAATTTCCTCAGAATCATAGCTCTTCAGAAAAGAGACCACCTCTGCTTCAGGCATGAATTCCCAAGGAACAACATCAGTGGTACCCCTTGAAGTTCTCTGAGCCCTGACATGCTCCGGTGAAGCCGTTCCCTCAACAAGTATGATTCTTGCAATACCGAAAGCTTCCGCACTTCTGAATATGGCTCCCACATTGTAAGGACTTCTTACTCTGTCCAGGACAAGCACCTTGTCCTGAACCACACGCCGGGAGCTGTCCAGTTCTCCTTCTTCTGTCCTGAAGTCCCAGTCGGACGGCTCCGCACCAAGCCTTGCAAGCAATGCCTGGCTTACGTCCTCAAGCCTGAAAGCAAGGGAATCAGCATTCAAGGAAACATCAAGAGCTTCGAATCCGGCGACATTCAGAACATCATTGATGTACTCATAATCAATTTCCTGTCCGTTTTTCAGCGCAACAGCAGCCTCATGGGCTATCATTGAAACCTTCCTGAGTCTTGTCCGTTCCTTGAGGGTAAGAAGCTTCTTTACGGTAATCACTCTTCTTCCTCGGATTCCTCTTCTGCAGAATCATTCTTTGAAGGAGGCAGGACCACAAGGGCAAACTCACCCTTTACCACCTTGAGCTGTGCAATCACTTCCGACGGAGTTCCGTAGATGAACTGCTCGAATGCCTTGGTCATCTCGCGCCCGAGTACAAGGCGGCGGGTGTCATCCAGATCCTTCAGCTCACCAAGTGTCTTGAGGATCCTGAACGGGGATTCGTAGATTATGAAGGCTTCCTCGCGGGCAAGCAGTTCCTTGAGCCTTGCCTTCCTGCGTCCGCTCTTGGGTGAGAGAAAACCCTCGAATGTAAATGTCTTGCCGTTGAGGCCGCTTGCGGAAATCAGGGTCACGGATGCACTTGCCCCGGGGATGGGAACAACATCGAATCCTGCTTCCCTGACAGCTCTGACAAGTCTGCTGCCGGGGTCGCTTACGCCGGGGGTTCCTGCATCAGAGCAATAGGCAACGGACAGCCCCTGCTGCAGAAGACCGATTATCCCCTGACTGGAGGCTGCCTCGTTATGGGCATGGCAGGCAATGAGTCTTTTTCCGGTGATTTCCAGATGATTGAGCAGATTCTGCGTGTGGCGCGTATCCTCACAGGCAATTACATCGGCATCACGCAACGTACTGATTGCACGCAGCGTGATGTCATCGAGATTGCCTATCGGTGTTGCCACGACATACAGCTTGCTCATTTATCAAGTTTGAATGTGATCTTCAGCTCGTCAAGCTGCTTCTGGTCGACGTCGTTCGGGCAGTCGTCCATCGGAGAAACTGCAAAGCTGTTCTTCGGGAATGCGATTGCCTCGCGGATGGAGTTCTGCTCGCTCATGATCATGACAAGACGGTCGATACCGGGAGCGATTCCTCCGTGTGGCGGTGGTCCGAACTTGAATGCATTGAGCAGGAAGCCGAACTTCTTCTCCGCCTCCTCGTCCGAGAAGTTGCAGATGCGGAAGATCCTCTTCTGCAGCTCCACGTCGTGGATTCTGATTGAACCGGATGCACACTCGTAGCCGTTGACGACCATGTCGTACAGGTCTCCGCGCACCTCGCCGGGATTCTCCTCGAGCGTGGGGATGAATCTGGCCTGCGGCATGCTGAACATGTGGTGTGCAGCTTCCCAGTGGCCCTCGTCCTCGTTGTACTCGAAGAGCGGGAAGTCCACTATCCAGCAGAACTCGAAGCCCGGCCTGATGAGACCGAGGTCCTTTCCGAGCTTTGATCTGATTGCGCCGGCCGAAGCACAGCACTTCTTCCAGGATTCCTGTGCAACCATGAAGATCACATCGCCTTCCTTGGCTCCGAGGAACGAGCAGAGCTCTGCCTCAAGACCGGTGAAGTACTTTGCGGCACTTCCGGAAAGGGCATTGCCTGCACCCACCTTGATGAACGGCACGAACTTGGCGCCGTAGACCTTGGCAGCCTCACCCACCTCGTCCAGATACTTTCTGGTGAAGTCGAAGACCTCTGTCTTGGGAGCCACAAGGGCCTTCACACTACCCTTTGCCGCAAGGATTTCCTTGTAGGCGTCGAACGTGGACTTCTTCACGATGTCCGCGATGTCCTTTATCTCGCATTCGAAGCGCAGATCCGGCTTGTCGCAGCCGTAGGTGTTCATTGCATCGAAGTAATCGATTCTCCTGAAGTTTGCAGGAAGCTCGTAGTTCATGACCCTTCTGAACACATAACCGAACAGGTTCTCCATCAGACCCAGAACGTCATCGCGCTTCACAAAGCTCATCTCAAGGTCAAGCTGGGTGAACTCAAGCTGTCTGTCTCCTCTGGAGTCCTCATCCCTGTAGCAGCGGGCAATCTGGAAATACTTGTCGAATCCGCTGACCATCAGAAGCTGCTTGTACAGTTGCGGGCTCTGCGGAAGGGCATAGAACTTTCCGGGATACTTTCTTGAAGGAACAAGGAAGTCTCTGGCTCCCTCGGGCGTTGACCTGATGAGAGTGGGAGTCTCGATCTCGTAGAAACCCTCGTCACAGAGGAAGTCCCTGATGGCCTTGATGAACTCATGTCTCAGGCGGATGCGCTGCTGCATTCCGCTGCCCCTGAGATCAAGGAACCTGTACTTGAGGCGCAGGTCCTCATTGACCACCTGGTCTCCGTCGATCATGAACGGGAGCGTGGCGCAGCGTGAGAGGATCTCTATCTTCTCTGCCTTGACCTCGATCTCTCCGGTAGCCATGTCGGCATTGATCATGTTCTGGGGGCGGAGTCTGACCAGACCCGTGACAGCAATGCAGAATTCCATCCTGAGCTCTGAAGCTGTCTTCTGGAGCTCAGGGCTCGCATCATCATCCACAACAACCTGGGTTATTCCGTATCTGTCCCTGAGGTTGATGAAGTGAAGTGCTCCGTGGTTCCTGTCACGGTGTACCCATCCGTTCAAGACAACGGTCTTGCCGGCATCGGCGGCTCTGAGCTGTCCGCATGTAACTGTACGCTGATCGAAATTCATACCGTACTCCTTATAGTCCCTTATCGGTGCCCTAAATATTATCACCATGATAATACTGGAACAAGTACCCGACAGAGGATAAAATACAGGCATGACAACCGTATCGAACCTGCACACACACTGCACCTACTGCGACGGAAAAGACCCCATGGAAGACATGGTCCGGGCCGCCGAAAGCGCGGGGCTCAAGTCCATTGGTTTTTCCAGCCACTGGCGAACCAACTACGACGACGATGCCTGTCAGGTCCGCGACCCCGACGGATACTTCAGAGAGCTTGAGGCCCTGAAAAAAAAGTATGCCGGGAGAATCATGATCTTCAAGGGTATGGAGCTGGAGTCCAGAATCCTGATTGACGGAAAGGAAGTCCATCCGTCCCTGGACAGCCGCTGCGACTACACCATAGGTGCCGTGCACTGTTACCACATAGATGGTATCCATTACAGCGTAGACAACACCCCACAAGCTTGGCTCGATGCCCTGAAAGCCGCAGGTTCACTGAAAAAACTGCTTGAAAACTATTTTGAGGAGTATCTTTCGTTCGCAAGGGCCGTCTCGTTCGACATCATAGCGCACTTCGACCTCCCTACCAAGTTCAACGATTCGGATCATCTGTTCGATGAAGGCGAAAAGTGGTATCAGGACATGGCTCTCGGCTATCTGGACGCCTTTGCCGCAACCGGCAAGATATTCGAGGTAAACACCGGCGCAATGAGCCGTGGATACCGGAAGAGTCCCTATCCCGCTCCGTTCCTTCTGAAGAGACTGCTTGAACTGAAATCTCCCATCATACTCTCCTCCGACTCGCACAGTGTAAAGACCGTCACCCATGCCTTCCCGAAGACGGAACAGATGCTCAGGGAAATGGGCTTCCGTGAGCAGATGCGCCTGACGGAAAACGGATTTGTCAGCGTTTCGCTCTAATGCCTCCAACGTCTCTAATGACTCAAATAACTCAAATCCCTCTGATGCCTCCAATCCCTCAAATCCCTTTGCGTCACACGTTAATTACTGGTACAATTGAGACATGAGCACACGAAGAAGCAGAATCAGGGCATTTGAGACGTTCGGAAAGGCATTGGGCCTGCTTGAAGAACAGGACCGCATACTCTACACCTGGCCCAGGAACAGGATTGCACTCTCCCACGCACTGGCGGACCACCTGAGGGATCTGGTCAGGGAATCGGACGACAGGCTTTCCGTGGACCTCTGCCCCGTGCTCTCAAGATCCGGAAAGACCTTGAATCCCGACATCCTGGTCCATGACAGGGAAAGCGGACGCCAGGTTCTGTCCGTGGCATGCAGGAACGAATACCTGACCGAAAGCGAACAGGAAGAGCTGATCCGCTTCAGGCGCGAGAGCAGATGCGAACTGGTGCTTGCACTCTCATTCATGGCCCAGAAGAACTACATGCTCATCTATGCGGCAGATGAAGACAGGATCGAGTATTATCACTTTGAACGCAACTCCATGACTCTTGAACCGGTAAGGAAGAGAAGCCTGGAGGATGCACCAGAGAACAAGGACCAGCTTACCCTGGACAGAATCCTCAAAAAACGCTGAGAACATGGCAAACAAATATCAACTTGAGACAATCCCGGTCTGGGACGGTATAAAGAGCGGCAGCGAATGCTCCATCTGCGACCTGATGAAGGAAGCGGAGCAGGACGGCCTTGAATTCTACCTGGGATCATCCTTAATGAATCTGGAGACCCGCGCGCGGGACAACGCCACGGGCTGC
>JAJBWA010000037.1:0-3823 GCA_031935845.1 bacterium
CCAGGGGAATTCCCTATAGGTACGAAATCTGCTTCCCGATGGAGTTCGAGGACATCAGCTACGTGTATCCGGATTTCGAGATACTGAATGTGAGGACAAGACAGGAATTTCTTTGGGAGCATCTGGGAATGCTGGGAGATGAGGGCTATTCGGAGACACAGCTGAAGAAAATCTCCGGATATGCAAGGAGCGGTTTCACACCCGGGAAAAACCTTCTGCTTTCCTTCGAGAGTAAGAACCGCCCCCTGGACACATTCTATGTTGATGTGCTTATTGATTCGTTTCTGGTCTAGGATTACTTCACCACAAAGCTCACGAGCTTGCCGGGGACGACGATTTCCTTGACCACGACGGCATTCTCGAGATACTTCTTCACGTTCTCGTTGGCCTTTGCGGCGGCGATAATCTGGTCCTTGGAGGAGTCTCTGGGAAGCATGAGCTTTGCCCTGACCTTGCCGTTGATCTGGCAGACGATCTGGATTTCGTCATCGATCGTCATGGCTTCGTCATACTTGGGCCAGCCGACGTTTGCCACGGACGGCTTGTGTCCTGCTTTCTCCCAGAGCTCTTCGGCGAGATGAGGTGCGTAGGGCGCAACCATCAGGATCAGGGGCTCCCAGGCCTCGCGCGGCAGGGTTTCCAGCTTGGAGAGGTCGTTGATGTAGACCATCATCTGGCTGATGGCGGTGTTGAAGTTCAGCGTAGCCGTGTCCTCGGTGACCTTCTTGATGGTCTTGTGGAGGCTTCTCATGATCTCGACGGGCGCCTTATCATCTGTGATCTGCTTCTCGTCTCCGAGGCGCCAGATCCTGTCGATGAATCTCCAGACACCGGCGATTCCTGTCGTTGACCAGGGCTTGGAGACCTGAAGCGGTCCCATGAACATCTCGTACATGCGCATGGTGTCTGCGCCGTACTGGGCTATGACCTCATCCGGGTTGATGACGTTCTTGAGGCTCTTGGACATCTTGGCGATGACTCTCTCCAGAACCTCTCCGGTCTCGTTGTCTACAAAGACACCCGGTTCCTTCTCGGTGACCTGGTCTGCAGGAACCAGCGACTTATTTGCCCTCTGGTATGCAAACGAGGTTATCATTCCCTGGTTGACCAGCCTTGCAAAGGGCTCGGGTGTGGAGACGAGTCCGAGATCATAGAGGACCTTGTGCCAGAATCTTGCATAGAGCAGATGAAGCACGGCATGCTCGGTGCCGCCTATGTAGAGGTCGACCGGCATCCAGTATTTCTCCTTGGCAGGATCGACGAATGCCTTTGTGTTCTTCGGATCGATGTACCTCAGGTAGTACCAGCAGGAACCGCCCCACTGAGGCATGGTGTTGGTCTCGCGCTTTGCGGGGCCGCCGCACTTGGGACATCTGCAGTTGACCCAGCTGTCGATGTTTGCCAGAGGGCTCTCTCCCGTGCCGGACGGCTGATAGCTTGTGACTTCAGGCAGGGTGAGGGGAAGCTCGTTCTCCGGAACAAGGACTGTTCCGCAGTGCGGGCAGTGGATGAGGGGGATGGGCTCTCCCCAGTATCTCTGGCGGCTGAAGATCCAGTCGCGCAGCTTGAAGTTCACCATCTTGTGTCCGATTTTGCGCTGCTCGAGGAACTCGATCATGCGTGCTATGGCATCAGCCTTGTTGAGTCCGTCCAGGAAACCGCTGTTGACGTGGATTCCGTCTTCGGTCCATGGCTGCTGCTGGACATCGACCTCGGACTTGAGGACTTCGATGATGGGCAGGTTGAACTTTTTGGCAAACTCCCAGTCACGGGTGTCGTGGGCCGGGACTGCCATGATGGCGCCGGTTCCGTATGAGATGAGTACATAGTCGGCAATCCAGATGGGAATCTCCTTGCCGTTGACGGGATTGATTGCATAGCTTCCGGAGAAGACGCCGGTCTTTTCCTTTGCCAGGTCGGTTCTGTCGAGGTCGCTCTTCTTGGCCGCCTGATCCACATAGTCCCTGACTGCCTGCTCGTTTTCCTTAGTGGTGAGCTTTGCCACAAGCGGGTGCTCAGGGGATATGACCATGTACGTGGCACCGAAGAGGGTGTCGCATCTTGTGGTGAAGACCTCGAGCTTTCCGTCGGGATCATTCTCAAGGCCCTTTACCTGGAAGAGCACCGATGCGCCTTCGGATTTTCCGATCCAGTTGCGCTGCATGAGCTTGACGCTCTCGGGCCAGTCCACCAGGTCCAGGTCATCCAGAAGCCTCTGTGCATAGGCCGTGATCTTCAGGACCCACTGGCGGATGTTCTTTTTCTCGACCTGAGTTCCGCAGCGTTCGCACTTGCCTTCCTTGACTTCCTCGTTGGCCAGTCCGGTCTTGCAGTGGGGGCACCAGTTGATGGGTGCCTGGCTCTCGTAGGCCAGCCCCTTCTCGTAGAGCTTCTCGAAGATCCACTGAGTCCAGTGGTAGTATGACGGATCACAGGTGGAGATCTCCCTGTCCCAGTCGTAGCAGAATCCCAGGCTCTTGATCTGACGGCGGAAGGTGTTGATGTTCTTCTCCGTGGTGATTGCGGGGTGGGTTCCGGTCTGGATGGCGTAGTTTTCCGCAGGCAGTCCGAATGAGTCGAATCCCATGGGATGAAGCACGTTGAAGCCGTTCATCCTGAGGTAACGGCAGTAGATGTCGGTGGCCGTGTAGCCCTCGGGGTGTCCGACATGAAGGCCTGCTCCCGAAGGATAGGGGAACATGTCGAGGACGTAGGCCCTCTTCTCCTTGGGATAGGAGGGGTCTTCTGTGACTGCAAAGGTTTTATGCTCTGCCCAATACTTCTGCCACTTAGGCTCTGTCTCTGCAAATGGATAGCTGCTCATAGTCCGATATGTTATATATATCGGGCATTTGCGTCAAATGGGGTGATTGTAATTGCACCATCTTGGGTTTATCCTTTTGATTGATGAAACCCAGCATAGCCATCGATGCTTATCTGATTGTAGTTGCCACATGCCTCGTCGCCATAAAGCTGAAGAAGGCGGCGGTATACACGGTGACCAAACCGCTGCTGATGCCGCTTCTGCTCGCCTCATACCTGACGTTTCTTCCTCCGGAGATTGCACATAGGCAGTACCAGATATTCGTCATACTTGCACTGCTGTTACATACGGCCGGAGACATCTTCCTGCTGTTCCCCAGAAACAAGAACAAGCACATGTTCTATCTGGGCATGCTGAGCTTCTTCATAGGGCATATCTTCTATTCGCTGTGGTTCATCAAGGCTCCTGTCGGTCATACCAAACGATGGACCGTAACCGTGATAATCATATGCTTAATCCTCGAATACCTCATATACAGGCAACTGATGCTGGGTCCGAGGAAAGATGCACCAAAGCTTGTCCCGTATTCGTTCGGCCTGTGCGCCGTGGCCGTTTCCATTGCATCCACGGCAGGCAACGGATCGCCGCTGTATGCCACGGCAATAAGCTTTGCGGGCATCTGTCTGTTCTTCTTCTCGGACTTCTGCATAATGAGGCGCATGGTCAGGCTTCCGCTGTTCGGACAGATGGCGGTAATGAGCACATATATAGCCGGACAGACGTTGATCATAGCGGGCATGCTGCTGATGCAGATGTAACCGAATCGTCGAATCTGTGTTATTATATGTTCATGCAGTGCCCGAAAGGGTGCAAAGGAGAGAGATATGGCAAAGAGATTCATTGTTTTCGCACTTATGTTCATGTTGGTCTGCGGAGTGGTTCTCGTATCCTGCAATCCGGATCCCGCAAAGAGCAGCAAGGCCTTGGGAGGATGGGAAGCCAAGTGGGAGATCAAGGATGCCCCGGAACCGTCATATGACGATGGTTATATAGTGGAAA
>JAJBWA010000038.1:0-10114 GCA_031935845.1 bacterium
ACGCCCTCCGATATCTCTTCCTTCTTGGTTCCGGCGGACGGCGTCACCTTCCTGATCCACTCGTCGTCTTCGGCCGCTGCCGGAATGTCCTTCTGAACGAAGTCGTCTCCGATTTTCCCCGCCACCAGCGCGAGCAGTACTATCCTGCAGTACATTCCGTTGATGGACTGCTTCTCCCAGCCGTTGAGCGGGGTGTCGTCCAGGAAGGTTGGGATTGTGGGATGGACCTTGTGCCTGGGAAGAGGATGGTAGAACTTGGTTCCCTCGGGAATCATGTCCAGGAACTCGCGGCGGAACGTGATCGACGCCCTGAGTATGTCGGCCTTGGCCAGGATTTTCTCTCCCATGCGTTCGAGCTGGGGTCTGGTGAAGTACCACTTGGCGGCGATATCCTTCTGCTTCAGGTACTCCTCGATGGACTTGAACGAGCGGACCTTGAAGCCGTTTTCCAGCATCCTGGTCACGTAGCTTTCTGGCATGGCGAGCTCGTCCGGGGCAATCAGATCCACGCGGACCTTGTCCCACAGCTTGAGGCCGTCGGCCTTGCTGTGCACCGTCCTGCCGTGGTAGAGGTCTCCCACAAGCGCTATGTGGAGCGATGAAGTATCCCAGTCGTTGTCCTCAAGGAACGAATACTCGTCCAACAGTTCCTGCGTGGGATGCTCGTGCTTGCCGTCTCCGGCATTGATGAATGCGGGTCTGAACGGAAGGCCGTTCCTGCGGGCGTAGGCGGCGCATTCCTCGCTGAGGTATCTGCACACGCCCTCCACCTTGCTGCGTATGACGAAGATGCGGTTGTTGTAGCCGCACAGCGTGTTGAACGTGTCGGCGTAGCTTTCGCCCTTGTTGAATGATGAACTGTCGGCACTCATCTCCGTGAGCTTGGCATGGTGGAAGTTCGCTGCGTTTCGGAAGCTTTCCTTGGTCCTGGTGCTGTCCTCCAGGAACACCTCGTAGATTCCGAAATCAGGGTCGTTGATCCTGAATCTGTCCTCGGCCGCCTTGTCTTCGGATGCCGCCGCCTTCTTGAGGTCCCTGACCTTGGAGAAGAGGTAGAGCCTCTCTTCCTTGGTGAAGTCGTCTATCACGCACAGGGAGCGTCCTTTGAAACTGTTCATGTCACACCTCCGTCGGGCTCATTATAGTCCGCGGGCGTGTGCATATTCAACAATGTCGGAGTACTTGAATAGTACAAAAAACGGCCTTTATAAAATACTGCACCCGGGCGGAATCTGTGCCATAATGGACACCATGAAGTTCATCTGGTCGTACATGAGGAAGCACGTTTGGGCAATCATCCTTGTCCTGACGGTCAAGACATTGGGAACGGTGCTTGAACTCTTTCTCCCGTACATCCTCGAGTACATGATAGACACCGTTGCGCCCAAGAAGGATATGGGGCTCATCCTCATGTGGGGAGGCATCATGCTTGCCCTGGCCATAGTGGTCAGGTTCCTCAGCGTGGGTGCCAACCGCGGGTCCGTCAGGATAGCGCGCAAGTGCATCTACAAGGTAAGGCAGGACCTGTTCACCAAGTCCATCAACCTCTCGGGCGACCAGCTGGATGAAGTGGGTCTGCCGTCCCTGATCTCCAGGATGACCAGCGATTCCTACAACGTCCAGTCCTTCATGCAGATCACCCAGACAATCGCAGTCCGCGCGCCCATCCTGCTGTTCGGCGGCATCTTCATCACGCTTTCCATGGACACGGGGCTTGCAATGATCCTGATAATCATGGCTCCGATCCTGCTTGTGGCCGTAGTGATAATCTCCAGAAAGGGAATCCCGCTCTACGACATCGTCCAGAGCAGGCTCGATGACGTGGTGCGCATAATGCGTGAGAACATCACCGGAATCCGCGTGGTCAAGGCACTGTCCAAGGAAGACTACGAGAAGCGCCGCTTCTCGGATGCCAACCGGACCATGAGCCGCTCGGAGATCAAGGCCAGCGTGGTGATGTCGCTGCCGGGACCGGTGATCAGCCTGGCCATGAACATCGGACTCACGCTGGTGGTGCTGTTCGGAGCATACAGGGTCAACAAGGGCGTCACCCAGCCGGGCGTCATCCTTGCGTTCCTCTCTTACTTCCAGATGATCCTCATGGGCGTTCTGATCCTCAACCGCTTCTTCCTCAACATGAGCAAGGCCAATGCATCGGCAAACAGGATCTCTTCCGTCATGTCGCAGCCGGAAGGCCTTAAGAAACTGGAGCATGGTGCAGAGGCTCCGTCGGACGACTACATAATCTTCGACGACGTGTCCTTCAGCTACAACCCGCATGACGCATCCCGCCACGGAAAGAAGCTTGATGCCTTTGCCGGAGGAAAGCGGGAGAAGACCCTCAAGAACATCAGCTTCAGCATCCCGCGCGGAGGCAGCCTCGGGATCATAGGAGCCACCGGAAGCGGCAAGACCACCGTCCTGAATCTCCTGATGAGGTTCTACGATCCACAGGAAGGCCATGTGTTCGTGGACGGGAAGGACGTGCGCACATATGACCTTGACGATCTCAGGCGTCACTTCGGGGTGGTTTTCCAGAACGATGCCATATTTGCCGACACAATAGCCGAAAACCTGTCGTTCGGAAGGGAAATAGGCTATGAACAGATGCAGGCAGCGGCGCAGAACGCCATGGCCGGCGAGTTCATAGACGAATACGATGACCAGTACGAGCACAAGGCCGCAATACACGGAGCCAACTTCTCCGGCGGCCAGAAGCAGAGGCTCCTGATCTCCAGGGCGCTTGCCGCCCGTCCGGAGATACTCGTCCTTGACGACTCGTCCAGCGCACTGGATTACAAGACCGATTCGCTTCTGAGGAAGAACATCCGCAGCAACCATGGTGACGCCACCATGATAATAATCGCCCAGCGCGTCAGCTCAATAATGAACCTTGACCGGATAATGGTGCTTGAAGAGGGTCGGATCATAGGCATGGGAACGCACGAGGAGCTTCTTGCCTCCACGCCGCAGTACCGTGACATCTACGAGACCCAGATGGGGGAGGTCTGAATGCCGCCTAACAACGTCATCAACGAACACAAGCCCAAGGACTCCAGGAAGGCACTCAGACGCATCCTCTCCTATGTGAAGGAATTCAGGGTCCTGATAATCATAGCCGTCGTCCTGAGCTTTGCGGCCAACATCCTCTCCCTCATCGGGCCAAGCCTGGCAGGAAAGGCCATCAACGAGGCTGCCGCCGGAGCCGGAAAGGTGAACTTCGACAAAGTCATCCACTACGTGCTGCTCATGCTGCTCTTCTACGTGTCGTCGTCCCTCATCTCCCTGGGAATCAGTATCATGATGACCCTGGTGTCCAAGTACACGGCCAGGAAACTCCGCAAGGAATGCTTCGAGAAACTGTCCCGGCTGCCGGTATCGTTCTTCGACAAGAATCAGGCCGGAGATATCATCAGCCGAGTGAGCTATGACGTTGATGTCGTCTCAGCATCAATACAGACCGACATAGTGGCAATAATGACCAGCTCCGTCACGGTGCTCGGATCGCTGTTCATGATGATCAGCATATCGCCTGTTCTTGCGCTGATAGTGCTGGTCACCATACCCATCTCCGTATCTTACACCGTCTACATCAAGAAGAAGACCAGACCTCTGTTCATAAAGCGCTCCAAGAGCTACGGCTCCATGAACGGATTCGTGGAGGAGATGTTCTCCGGAGAGAAGACAATCCAGGCCTATGCCTACGGGAACAAGGTCTGCGAACGGTTTGCAGATGTCAACGGCCAGGCCGCCGACGCCTACTACAATGCTGACCGTCGCGGAGTTGCCATCGGACCTTCGATGGGAATGATCAACAACCTCTCTCTGGGCCTGATTGCCACGCTGGGATCGTTCCTCTTCATGGGCGGAAAGGTCTCGCTGGGCCAGATTTCGTCCTTCATCCTCTATTCACGCAAGTTCTCCGGTCCCATCAACGAGATTGCGAACATAATGAACGAGATATTCTCCGCACTCTCCGCATCCGAGAGGATCTTCGGCCTGCTTGACGAGCCCGAGGAGGTTCCCGATCTTGAGAATGCCGTGGTGCTTGACGACGTCAAGGGCGATGTCGAATTCGACGATGTTTCCTTCGGCTATGATCCGGGCAAGACAATCCTGCACAACCTGAGCTTCAGTGCCCCGCGCGGCAAGCTCATTGCAATAGTCGGTCCCACCGGTGCCGGAAAGACCACGATGATAAACCTGCTGATGCGCTTCTACGACTGTGACAGCGGCATGATCCGCGTGGACGGCAGGAACGAGCTTGAATACACGCGGCCCAGCCTGCGTGCGGCCTACGCCATGGTGCTCCAGGATACCTGGCTGTTCCGCGGCACGGTGTACGAGAACATCGCCTACGGCAGCGAGAACGCAACCATGGACGATGTCGTGCGCGTTGCAAAGAAGGCGCACATCCATCCGTTCATCATGAGGCTTCCCGACGGCTACGACACCGTAATAAGCGAGGACGGCGGCAACATCTCCAAGGGCCAGAAGCAGCTTCTGACCATTGCACGCGCCATGCTCTATGACTCCAAGATGCTGATTCTGGACGAGGCCACGTCAAATGTCGATACCTCCACCGAGCGCGAGATCCAGGACGCAATGCTTGAGCTTATGAGCGGAAAGACATGCTTCGTGATAGCCCACAGGCTCTCGACCATCCAGAATGCCGACAACATACTGGTTCTGGACCACGGCGATGTTGTGGAGCAGGGTACACACCGTCAGCTGATGGACAAGAAAGGTTTCTACTACAGGCTTTACGCTTCCCAGTATGAGTGATATGGTTCAGGACTTCTTCCGGGACTTCCTCTCCCTGTATGACCTGTTCAGATCGATGAAGTAGGAGAACCTGATTGCCAGACCCACGACGAACGAGAGTTCCACTACAATCTTGAATACTGTAGCAATGGCAACCTCTTCTACCTGGGAATTCATGGTGAAGATGTTTCCCAGAAGTATGACGATCATGGCTATCGTCATGACTGCACCTGCGATGTTCTTCCGGAAGACTCCCTTGTAGATCCTGATTGCCGTCATTCCCACCAATGCGGTCACCAGAGCCGAGAGAAAACCTGTCGTATATACGATGATGATTGATGCCAGCGGGTATTCGGCATCTATGTAGGAATTTGCATTGGCTATCGTCCAGAGAACATCTGATACTGCAATTGCAAGCAATGAGAAGCCGCTGAGAAGCAGAAGGCGGTTCGAGAGCAGTTTCTTCCTGTTGCGGCCCATGATGATGGTCAGGCTCTGGCTGTCCTCTCCGGAAAGAGCCTTATCGGCCCGTTCGTCATACAGTTTTATGGAATGGACCTTTTTCGATATCGCCTTTTCAAAGTCGATCTCCTCCGACCGGTCCACGAATATACCGTAGACGGATTCCCAGATCAGGACGCACCCGAAAATGTCGATCACATACGTGAACAGGTCACTTGCCACATTTCCTTCTCCCCACCATCCGAAAAGAATGCCGTAGGTCTTGAGCAATATGAAAGTAACTCCCATGAACATCAGGAATCCGATTTTAATTCCCTTTCCCGTGTTCTCACGTATGAATCTGAGGTGTCTTAATGAGAGAGCATCATTGATTCCTTCCATGACTCTTTCAGGCTCCACCCCCTCATAGTCATCGATTGTTATCGAGAACTCGGCCTTGTATCCCTCCGGAATATCCTGCAGAAGCTCCACCATGTTGTCGGTAGCCTCGTCCGAGATGTTCGGTTTCTCCCGGAACTCGACATTGTCGAAATACAGTTCGCTTGCCTTCTCATAGTGAAGGGGTATCTCGAAGATCTTTTTCTTCCTGTCGTATCCGTAGTAATCGGACAGCTTCTCTACAACCCCATCCTGCTCGATTTCGTAGGAGCTGAGGAATCTTCTCTTCTTTACCTTCTTCTCTTTCTTCTCTTTCTTCTCGGTTTTCTTGGCCATGTCGTCCTCTTATGTCACAGGGAATTCCATGTTCTTTGCCTTGAGCATGGGATCTCCGGAAAGCGAGCTTTCCTCCCAGTCGTCCCTTTTTGCCTGGATGAACTTGCTGAACAGGATTTCCGGGATCATCGTCTTCACGAATCCGGAATTCTCCGCGCGCCTGATGGCATCGTTCAGTGTATCCGGCAGTTCGCTTCCGGTCTGGAAGTCATCCGGATCCAGATTCTCGCGTACCCCTTCCATGGCGGCTCCTGCAAGGAGCAGGCAGGCAAGATACGGGTTGCAGGAAGGATCGGTGCTCCTGACCTTTACCCTGGCCGTCTCCGGGTGGATCTTAAGCAGATAGTTTCCGTTGCCCGTTCCGTAGTTGACCACGGAAGGAGCCTCGAATGTTCCGATTCTCTCGTAGGAGTTGGCAATCGGATTAAGGAACAGCGTGATTTCCTCTATGCGCCTCAGGATTCCTGCGGTCATCTGTCTTGCACGGGTGCATTTCTCTGATTCCCCGGCTCCGGGAAGTGAGAGACTGATCGCCAGATCCGAACCGTTCTCGTTGAAAAGCGGCTTGGGCAGGAAGGATGCGAACAGACCCATGCGGTCCGCCGTATTCTTGACTATGTCCCTGAACGTCACCAGGTGGTCTGCGGCATCAAGCAGGGAAGAGGGGCTGAAGCGGATTTCATTCTGACCCGGGCCCTTCTCGTGGTGGCTGGCCACGTATGTGATTCCCATCTGCTCCATGGTCAGGCATATCTCGCGCCTGATGTTCTCTCCCTTGTCTATCGGGGATGCCTCGAAGTATGAGGCGCGGTCCATGGGGATATCCGTCGGGTTGCCCTCGGCGTCCTTTTTGAAGAGGTAGAACTCGCATTCGGTCCTTGCCTGAAGGTCTGTCTTGGCCTTTTTGAGTGATTTTTCATAGGCTTTGAGCATCGAGCGGACATCGCCTTCGAAAGGTCTGCCGTCCGACTGTCGGATCTCGCAGAAGAAGCGGGCTACTTTTCCGTCGGTCGGTCTCCAGGGGAGGATGGTCAGCGTATCCGGGTCCGGAAAGAGCAGGATGTCGGAATCATCCATGTTCAGGAATCCCCTTACCGAGGCGGCGTTGAGGCCTACACCTTGCTCCATTGCCCTGGGCAGTGACTTGGAACTGATCGATATGTTCTTGAGCTGTCCGAAGATGTCGCAGAACGCCAGCTTGATGAACCTTATGTCCTGTTCCTCGATGAATGCCATTATCCTGTCGCGGGTCTTGCCGTCCATATTGTCCTCCAGATCAGTGTCCATTATACTTTAATTTCAGTTTTTGTTTCAAATAAGTTGACGGTTTGACCTAAATAAAGTAGAAGGTTTCATATCTATATACAGAAACACGGGGTAAAGCATGGAGACAGTGGCTGATTATTTCGGAAGTCTGGTTTTCAACGACAGTGTCATGAGGGAGAAGCTTCCCAAGGACATCTACAGGACTCTGCGCCGCACCATAGCGGAGGGCAAGGACATAGACCTTGCCGTGGCCAACAGCGTTGCCAACGCCATGAAGACCTGGGCGCTGGAGCACGGCTGCACTCACTACACCCACTGGTTCCAGCCCATGACCGGAATCACTGCAGAAAAGCATGATGCCTTCGTCAATCCCGCGGAGGGCGGACGTGCCATCCTGGAGTTCTCCGGAAAAGGCCTCATCAAGGGCGAGGCCGACGGCTCCTCGTTCCCGTCCGGAGGCCTCAGGGCTACATTCGAGGCCCGCGGCTACACCGCCTGGGACCCCACCAGCTACGCCTTCATCCGTGACGACGTCCTCTACATCCCCACTGTCTTCTGCTCATACACCGGCGAGGTCCTGGACAAGAAGACCCCGCTTCTCAGAAGCATGGAGGCAATCAGCACCGAGGCCGTCGGCATCCTGAAGCTCTTCGGCGACGACGTCAGGCGCGTGACCACCACCGTGGGTCCCGAGCAGGAATACTTCCTCATCGACAGCAGGGATTTCCAGAGAAGGCGGGACCTCCGCTTCACCGGACGCACGCTGTTCGGCGCAAGGGCCCCCAAGGGTCAGGAGATGGACGACCACTACTACGGCGCCATCAGGACACGCGTTGCGGAGTTCATGAGGGATCTGGACAAGGAGCTCTGGAAGCTGGGCGTCTGCGCAAAGACCCGCCACAACGAGGTTGCCCCCTGCCAGCATGAGCTTGCTCCCGTCTTTGCCACCACCAACGTGGCGGTGGACCACAACCAGATCACCATGGACATGATGAAGAAGGTGGCCGAGCGCCACGGCTTTGTCTGCCTCCTGCACGAGAAGCCTTTTGCAGGCGTCAACGGAAGCGGAAAGCACAACAACTGGTCCATCTCCACCGATACCGGAGGAAACCTTCTGGATCCGGGGAAGAACCCCAAGGACAACCTGCGCTTCCTGCTGTTCCTCTCTGCCGTGATCAAGGCCGTTGACGAGTATCAGGATCTTCTGAGGGTTTCCGTTGCAAGTGCCGGCAACGACCACAGGCTGGGTGCCAACGAGGCTCCGCCTGCAATAGTCTCCATGTTCCTCGGTGACGAGATAACGGAGATCCTGGAGTCCATTGCCGCCGGAAAGACCGCAAAGGGTGCTTCAAAGACCAACATGGAGCTGGGCGTGCATGTTCTTCCGTCATTCAGGAAGGACACCACGGACCGCAACAGGACATCCCCGTTCGCATTCACCGGAAACAAGTTCGAGTTCAGGATGCTGGGCTCCTCGTTCTCAGTGGCCGGACCCAACATCGTCATCAACACCATCGTGGCCAAGGAGCTCAGGGGTTTCCGTGAGGTCCTGCAGGATGCAAAGAACCTCGAATCTGCGGTTCTGGACCTGGTGAGGGATACCTACAACAGCCACAGGAGGATAGTCTTCAACGGCAACAACTACGCCCCCGAATGGGTGAAGGAAGCCGGGAGAAGGGGACTTCTGAACCTCCGCTCCACACCTGAGGCGCTTGATGCATTCATCGCGCAGAAGAACATCGACCTGTTCTCCGAGTTCGGCGTGTTCAGCCCGCTGGAGATGCACTCACGCTTCGAGATCCTCACGGACGAGTACTCCAAGACCATCCATATCGAAGCGCTCACAATGCGCGATATGATAGTCCAGGAGATCATTCCCGCAGTAAGTTATTACTCTTCTATCCTCGCCCAGAGCATCAATGCAAAGAAGACGGCCAATCCCGGTCTTGCCTGCAAGGTCGAGGGCGCCACGCTGGAGAAGGTGAGCACATTGCTGGATGTCCTTTCCGAAAGATGCGATGCCCTGTCGACCCTGATAGACAGAAGCGCGTTGCACGGCGGTGCCGAGCTGTCGCACTTCACGCGGCAGTGCATAGTCCCTGCCATGGAGGATGCCAGGAAGGCGGCCGATGAGCTTGAGCTGATTGTGGGAAGGGTGTACTGGCCGTTCCCCAACTACGGGGACATTCTCCATTACGTAAATTAGGATTCGAAGACCTTTCTGATGCTGCCGTAGTGGAGGAACTTTCCTTCGTCCGCTATGGCCCTGATTTCGTCGGCCGTTGCGAACTTCCCGTCAATGTCTTCCTCAGTCTGGAGCTTTATGTCGGCTTCGGTGATGTCCATGTCGAAGCGGTAGATGTCCACTATGTAGTTCTGTCCCTTGTTCTCCCTATGGTAGCAGAACTGATATCCTCCGGCGGCATGCGATACGTCTACGCCTGTCTCCTCCAGGACTTCGCGGCATACGGCCTCAAATGAGCTCTCGCCGGCCTTGACACCGCCTCCGGGAATCTCCCACCATCCGGGTGCCCATGCCTTGTCCATGGCACGCCTTGTGATCAGGAACCTTCCGTCTGGTATGCGGATGACACCGAGTACCGAAAGATAGTAGTCTCCCTCCGCCATTGTCCAGTCGTTGCGGACCATCGTGCGGCCCGTCCTGTTCTTGTTGATGTCATAGATGTCCCAGAGTTCCATGCGTGCATGATACAACAACAATCAAACTTGGAACAGACGGCAGTATGGAATATACTCTCCATATGAAACGCTACAGAATCGGTGAGATCGCAAGGCTGTCTGGGCTGACTTCGAGGATCATAAGGTATTACGGTGAGCGCGGGCTGCTGCACGAGGGCCGCACCGGCAGCAACGAGCACTATTACTCCGCCCAGGACCTCGTCTACCT
>JAJBWA010000039.1:0-29041 GCA_031935845.1 bacterium
CTCGATCCTGACGTCTGAATTCTCGAGAACGAGAACCTTCTCTTCCGTCACGACCACGTAGCCTTCGGACAGCTCGGAAGGAGCCTTTACCGACTTGTAGCTCTGGTCATAGATCTTCGAGTCTCCGAATCCTGCAGCCGGCTTGAGCGGGGCTGCGAAGGCTGTTCCTGTCAAAATCACAAGCAGCACGATCAGTGCCGCGACACATTTTCTGGCAACCATGTTAACTCCTTCAGTATGGGATACCACCTTATCATGATAGATTCATTTTCTAGTTGAGGCAAGCTGAAATTAGTCCCTTCTGATCCGGCAGTCGAGCTTGTGTGCGTTCATCACATGCTCCCTGGCGAATCTGTCCATATGGCAGATCTCCTTCAGGATCGGCTTTATCTGCGACCTGATGTTGGTCTGGTCATACGGACACACCGGCTTTATCACCGGCAGGTCATAGGTCTGGGCTAGCCTTATGAGCGTACTTTCGTGGATCTCTATCATCGGCCTGATTACGTAAAGGTCTCCGTCAAAGAACTCCTGAACGGGGTTCATCGTGGCAAAGTCACCCCTGAAGAAGAGGTTCATCATGGTGGTCTCCACAAGATCATCCAGATGATGTCCCATGGCTATCTGACGGTATCCTTCCCGGTTGGCGATTTCGAACAGGATCCTCCTGCGGTTGCGGGCACAGATGTAGCAGTTGTAGTTCTCCGGGATCGTGGTGGGGAACTGCGGTTCGTCGATTATCCTGAAGTCTATCTCCAGATCACGGAAGTACTTCTCCAGGCGGGGTCTGTAGGATTCCTCTATCGGATGTTCGATCCAGTTGATCATAACGGCATGGAGCGAATACGTTATGGGCAGCCACCTGCGTCTGAGCGACAGCGCCAGGGCCAGTGCAAGGGAATCCTTTCCTCCGGAGACGGCAATCAGAATGTTCTCCTTGTCCCGGATCATGTCGAAATCGTTGATGCCTTTCCCTACGTCCTTTATGAACCTCATGACCCACGGGTTCATGTTCCCGTCTATTATGTTCTTGTAGGAGAGCTTTGAGCTGTCATATTCGCTTGCAACCGGCTGCTTCATATGCGGAAAATGATAATGCAAAAAACTTCCCGTGAAAACATCTGACGGTTGAGCATTTCGGAGATTTGAAGCAAAATGGAGCTGATGGGAAAGAAGACGCTTGTGATGTTCATCCTGATTCTCGCCGCGGCCATGTCGCTGTCTGCCGCCGATGTGCAGTCAGTCAGGACGTATCTGCCCTCGCTGGCATCGGAGCAGGGCATGCTGCCCGTGGATGACGTGATAGGTCAGACCGCCGGACCAGATTGCGATGATGCCCACAAGGCACTGTACTCTGCCCTAGGTGAGGATTATTCATTCGAGTGGACCCAGTCCCGTATCGCTCAGCCCGTGCGTGCGGCCCTGGTGAAGCTGTTCGACAGCTGGTTTTCCTCACATCTGCCGTGTTCCGGAATCATGATGTCGGTGTCCCATGCCAATGCCGACGGGAGCGTGGGGATAAACGTCCGCTGCGGTGAAAGCTGCATGGCTTTCGTGATGTCCGAGGGCATGATAGTCTCGATGAAAGAGATTGCTTTTTGAAAAAAAACGGGCGGGGGTATTGTTCTTTTTCCGTAAATGGTCTATAAAGTCATAGTCTTGGCGGCGTAGCTCAGCTGGTAGAGCAATCGGCTCATATCCGATCGGTCAGGGGATCGTGGCCCTTCGCCGCTAAATGTGAAGGCATTCAGTTCTGAATGCCTTTTTTTGTATCCGGCTATCGTCATCGGAGGTGTGCGTGATACGTTATTCGGTCCTATGTTCAGGCAGCTGCGGCAACAGCTACATCTTCAGCTGTGACGGTCAGGCCGTAATGGTCGACGCAGGTCTGTCCCTCAAGCAGCTTCAGATCCGCATGCAGGCCGGCGGATACGAACTGTCGACCGTAAGGGCCCTGTTCCTGACGCACCTTCATCCGGACCACGCACACTGCGCCGGCACCATGGCCAGGAGAACCCGCATACCTGTATATGTCAGCAGGAAATGCCGCAGTCTTGCCAGAACCGAATACTTTGCCCTCAACCTGCCTCCGGAGACCGAGAATACCATCGAGCAGGGTGAGGCTGTTCAGATAGGCATCTTCACCGTCAGCTGCTTCTACACAAGCCACGACAGCGCCGGAAGCTGCGGTTACAGCATCACCGTGGGCGGAAAGACGTTCGTGATCATCACTGACACCGGTGTCTGCAACGCTCAGATGATGGAGGAGGCATCCAGGGCCGATGTCCTGTTCCTTGAGTCCAACCACGATGTCCAGATGCTCCGCACCGGTCCGTATCCGCTCATGCTCCAGAGAAGGGTCGCGGGGGACAAGGGACATCTGTCCAACGACCAGGCCCGCGGATTCCTTCTGGACTGCGGCTATGACAGAACCGGCAAGCCGGTGTGCCTCATCCACCTTTCCGACAACAACAACGATCCTTCCTTGGTGGCAGAGGCCATGCAGGGCTTCAATGCAACCGTATGCGAGCGCGGTCATCAGTACGACTTCGAGATTGATTAAGACCCGCAAAAAGAAATATGATACGGAGTCATAGGAGATTATTCATATGTCAGATTTGATCAGCAAACTCAAGACAATGGAACCGGGTCCCGAGACCATAAAGGTCGAAGGATGGGTAAGGACAAAACGTGACAGCAAGAACGTCACGTTCATCGAGGTCAACGACGGAAGCTGCCTGAAGGGTCTTCAGGTCGTGGCGGACAAGGCCAACATCGACAATAATCTCCTCAATTCAATCTCCACGGGATGCTCGGTTGTCTGCGAAGGCAAGCTGGTGGCATCGATCGGCGGAGACCAGAAGGTCGAGCTCCAGGCCACTGGCATCACCCTTGTGGGCGAATGCCCTGACGACTATCCCCTGCAGAAGAAGCGCCACACGCTGGAGTATCTGCGTGAGATCGGACACCTCAGGGCAAGGACCAACACCATCGGAGCCGTCGAGAGAGTAAGGAGCACAATGGCCTATGCCGTGCACCGCTTCTTCCAGGAGAACGGATTCTACTATGTCAACACGCCTCTGATCACGGCAAGCGATGCCGAGGGTGCCGGACAGATGTTCCAGGTTACCACGCTCGACCTTGAGAACGTCCCCAGGACCGAGGACGGAAAGGTCGATTATTCCAAGGACTTCTTCGGAAAGCGCACCAGCCTGACCGTAAGCGGACAGCTGGAGGGCGAGACCTACGCCACGGCGCTCAAGAACATCTATACTTTCGGACCTACGTTCCGGGCCGAGAACTCGAACACCAAGAGACATCTGGCCGAGTTCTGGATGATCGAGCCCGAGATGAGCTTCTGCACCCTGGAAGGCGACATGAAGATTGCCGAGGACTTCCTCAAGTATGTCTTCAAATATGTCCTGGACAACTGCCAGGAGGACATGGACTTCTTCTCCAAGTTCGTGGAGCCCGGAGTAAAGGACACGTTGCTCCATGTGGTGGAGAGCCCGTTTGCACACATGACCTATACCGATGCCGTCAAGGAGCTGGAGAAGGCTGCCGACAAGTTCGACTTCAAGCCGTTCTGGGGCTGTGACCTTCAGACCGAGCACGAAAGGTTCCTCACCGAGGAGGTCGCCAAGCGTCCCGTGATAGTCACCGACTATCCCAAGGAGATCAAGGCCTTCTACATGAAGCTCAACGATGACGGAAAGACGGTCCGCGCCATGGATGTCCTGGCTCCCAGGCTCGGAGAGATCATCGGAGGTTCGGAGAGGGAGTACCGCCTTGACGTGCTCAAGGCCAGGATGGCAGAGCTCGGACTGGACGAGAAGGACTACTGGTGGTATCTGGAGCTTCGCAAGTACGGATCAGTCCCGCACGCCGGATTCGGTCTGGGATTCGAGAGGGCCGTGCAGTACGTGACCGGAATGCAGAACATCCGTGATGTCATTCCGTATCCGCGCGCAGCAAAACAGGCTGATTTCTGATTTGATCGGACGGATCAGGAGGGGGAACTATGAGTAAGAAGGTTCTGGTGATTCTGGCAGACGGATTCGAGGAGGTCGAGGCTCTTTCGCCCATCGATGTCCTCAGAAGAAGCGGGGCAACCGTCACGCTGGCAGCCCTTGAATATGCCGCAGGAACAAAGAGCGTCCGCGGGGCACATGACGTGTATGTCGGCTGTGATGCTCTTCTTGCCGATGTGGGTTCACAGGCCTTTGATGCCATAGTCCTCCCCGGAGGAATGCCCGGAGCAAAGAACCTCCATGAAAGCACTGCGGTCACCAAGGTGATACTCGATACGTTCGGACGGGGTGACCTGGTATGCGCCATCTGTGCATCACCTGCCTATGTCCTTGCTCCGACAGGAGTCCTCAAGGGAAAGAAAGCCACCTGCTATCCCGGGTGCGAGAAGGTTGCCCCCGGCGTAGAGTTCACCGGTGAACGTGTGGTGAAGGACGGCAACGTCATCACAAGCGCAGGTCCGGGAACGGCACTTGAGTTCGGGCTTAAGATTTCACAGACATTGTTCGGAGACCAGATGAGCTCTTCGCTCAAGGCCGGCATGCTGGTCAGGTGAGGGCACTATGAAGAAACTGGGATTCGACAACGCCAAGTATCTTGAGGAACAGAAGGCATTCATCCTTGAGAGGATGTCCAAGGTAGAGGGAAAGCTCTACATCGAGTGCGGCGGAAAGCTGCTCTTTGACTATCACGCAGCACGCGTGCTTCCCGGCTTTGATACCAACGACAAGATGAAGGTCTTCCAGTCGTTCAAGGAGAATCTGGACGTCATCATCTGCATCCATGCCGGAGACATCGAGCACCGCAAGATGAGGTCAGACTTCGGAATCTCATACGACACGGATGTCTTCAAGATGATCGACGACTTTGCAGCCTGGGGAATCAAGGCCGACAAGGTTGTCGTGACCCGCTACAACGGAGAGCGCAGTGCCAACAATTTCGCGGACATGCTCACGCGCCGCGGAATCAAGGTCTACTTCCACAAGCCCATCATGGGTTATCCTGACAACGTGGACATGGTTGTCAGTGACGAAGGCTACGGATCCAATCCGTATATTCCCACCGATGCCTCGGTCGTGATCGTTACGGCACCCGGTCCGGGAAGCGGAAAGCTGGCTACATGTCTGTCCCAGATCTATCATGACTTCAAGGACGGCAGGAAGGCCGGCTATGCCAAATTCGAATCGTTCCCGATCTGGAATCTTTCCATAGACCATCCCGTGAACATAGCCTATGAGGCGGCAACCGCTGATATCGGCGACTACAACCAGATAGACCATTACTATGTTTCCGCAACCGGAAAGATAGCCGTGAACTATAACCGAGATATGGAGGCTTTCCCGCTTCTCAAGAGGATTCTTGACAAGATTTCAAAGGGCTCGCTTACCTATAATCCACCCACGGACATGGGCGTGAACAGGCTCGGATTCGGTATTTCCGACGATGCCGTGGTACGCGAGGCCGCCAATCAGGAGATCATCAGGCGCTACTACAGGTCTGCCTGTGAGTATGCCCAGGGAATCGGAACCAAGGAAACCGTCCAGAGAAGCTACGAGATCATGACCAAGGCCGGACTTGCGGCCGAGGACCGTCCCACTGTCAAGGTTGCACTTGCCGCTCTGGATGATGCCATTGCCCGTGGAAAGAGCAAGAACGGTATTGCCTGTGCAGCTGCCATACAGCTGAACGACGGACGGTTCGTCACTGCCCACAACTCATCCCTGATGCATGCTTCAAGTGCCCTTGTCCTCAACTCCCTGAAGGTTCTGGCCGGCATTGACCGCGAGGTCGAACTGATTCCGCATGAGATCCTGGACAGCGTCTACGCCATGAAGCGTGATGACCTCAGGGGACGTGGTATCAGCCTCAACCTTGACGAGACCCTGATCTGTCTGGCCATGGCTGCAACCATGAACAGCTTTGCCAAGAAGGCCCTGTCCATGCTGCCCCAGCTCAGAGGATGTGAGTCACACATGAGCCACATCCCCAGTGCCGGAGATTCGTCGGGACTCAGGAAGCTCGGCATCAACGTGACCTCTGAGCCCAAGTTTCCGACCAACAACATGAGGAATTTCTGATTACAGACCTGAAAACTTCAGGGTTGCGGTTATCAGTCTGTCCTGGTTCACCGTTGCTTTGAAGGTCATGTCGTCCATGGTCTTCTCCCAGCTCATCTCAAGCGTGGTCTTTCCTCCCGTTACGACCAGCGTTGCATGAGGTGCACTTACCTTGAGTTCTCCGTCCACGGCTACGGGTGCCTGTCCGTCAGGTCTGTTCAACGTGAATCCTGCCTGAACCGTCATCTCCTTGTCATCCAATGAAATGATGTAGTCCGTGGAAGCTGTCTTTCCTCTGTCCGTGTCGTACAGGATCCTGTTGTCCGCCTTTATGGAGAAGATTCCATAGTATGCCGTCACCGCCAGGCTCAGCTCCCTTTTCTGGCTGCTTCCTCCATAGACCGGAACATTGTAGGTATCTGAGCAGTACTGCAGCCTGAATCCGGTTCCGGAGTCTTTTCCGGACGAGATTTCCACGCCGATGCGGACTGAATCCATGGGGTTCTCGTCATCCGACAGGCGCTTGAGCTTCACGCCGGTACCTCCCAGCTTTCTGGAGGCAGAAGCAGCAATCAGGTCTGTGGAAACCTCAAGATCCCAGCCTGATGTCGTTCCTCCGCCCAGGTACCTGTCCCATGCGTTCTGGATGAAGAGCTGCCCGTCCAGGGTGCAGAAACCCGTTTCCGCCCTGGCACTGACGCCCAGGATGGAAAAGACCATCCTGCGTCCTGTCCCGAGCTGCTCCCAGTTCACCTGGTATTTGCGTGCCGCTGATGCCATGGTCCTTTCATTCTGGCTTGCCAGCAGGATGCCTGCAAAGGCATTGTGGTTTCCGGCAATTGCTCCGAATCCCAACGGTGACTGCGGGTTGAATACCGGGCTAAGCGAGATCAAGTCCATATGTTCAAAGGAAAAGACTATTCCGGACATCCGCGGATTGTATGTGGGGCTGCTTATGTTCTGGAAGTTGCCGCCCTTGTTGAATCCATGTCTGCGGTTGCTGTTGTCCATCGGGCTCAGCATCAGGGTGAACAGCCCGGAATCCCTGATTTCTCCGATACGGATCACTGCGTCGAAGTTTCCGGTCAGGAACGGCGGTGCCTCAAGCGTGAAGGTCCCGCTTCTGTCCTGCCTGACGGAGAATCCGTATGCAATTCGGTCTGTGTTGACCAGTGTCCGTATTACCCTTGAGTTCTTGAGCTGGGAGTAAGTGAGTGTGAGATCGTTTCCTGCATGTGCAAGAACGACGACGATAAACAGAAGGACTGAAATGGTTGTTCTTTTTTTCATGCCCCTCTATACGAAAAAAGTGCAGAAAATATTTTGGTTTTCCCGAAGATTTTTCAGGTTTTTTGTGTGTCAGGCAAAAAAAAACAGGAGCTCTTCTCAGGAAGAGCTCCAAAGGCATTGTATATATTAATCTCAAGGATTAATTGGTCTCTACGATTTCCGTCTCCTCGGCATTCCAGAGGACCGTTCCGTCCGATGCAACTATCTCGCCGTCCTTCAGGAGGACTCCTGTTGCAACGATGGTTCCCTCGGCATCCTTTGCAAGACCATCGGATGTGACCGTGATTTCCTTACCGCCGTCCAGGATCTTTGCAATCGGCTTGACCTCGGCGCTCATCTTGTCCAGTGAAAGCGGCTGGATGCTCTTCAGACGGATGTCGACATCATATCCGCGGGCATCGAGGTTCTTGAGGATCTCGTCAAGCGAGTAGTTCTCAAGGCTCTTGGAAGTGGCTGCATTGTCAGTCGACCTTGTCTGGGTGATGTTGTTCAGATCGATCGTGGTGTTCACATCCGGAAGAAGGATGGTGCTGTCGGTAGTATTGTTGTGTCCGAAGACAGCCCATGAACCGACGAATACGACTACGAATGCAGCTGCCACGCCCATCAGCTGGGGAGCGGAAAGCTTGAATGTCCTGCGGAGGAATGACTGCTTGGACTTGCCCTTGGACAGGTAGTTCTTCTCGATCATCGACAGAACCCTGTCCTGATGCGGCTGGATCTCGTCTGCAGTAAGCTCTGCTGATTTCACGGCATCACTGATCTTGAGAAAGTTCTGATAACGGGTCCTGCAGCTCTGGCAATAGCTGAGATGTTCCTCGACCTGGCTCTTCCAGGGCTCGGTGAGCTCGTTGTCCAGATAGGTATTTAGAATCTGATCATCAAGGCACATTTACTTCCTCCCGGTCCAGTCTTGCCTCGAGTTCCTTTCTTGCTCGATGCACCCGGACCTTGACATTGCTCTCCGAGATCTTCAGGACTCCCGCAATCTCCTTGTAGTTCAGTCCTGCATATTCCCGAAGGACAATCACAGTCTTGTAAATCTCGGGCAGCTCGCTTACCGCTTTCCGCACTGCAGCCGTCGATTCCTTCAGAATCAGCTCCGAAGCTCCGTCCTTGAAGGGGTTTGACTGCGGCCCCCTCATGACTTTCTCCAACGATGCGGATTCCCTCATCTTTCTCTTGACGTGGTTGATGGAGAGGTTCTTCACAACTCTTATCAACCAGAACTTGGCGTCATCCATTGAAGGAAACGACATGTCCTTGTCATAGAACCTGATGAACGCATCCTGACAGATATCCTCAGCAACATCCTGATTGTAGGTCACATGGTATGCAACCTTCATCACAACCGGAAACACCTCGTTGTAAACCTGTCTAAAGGCTAACTCATCGCCGCTTCTGATTTCCATAAACCTTAACAATCGTCCTCTTTAAAAGTTACTGCAAAATCAAATCTTTTTTTGCAAAGATGGTCCTGCAGGGGTATCCTTGAGCAGATAACCCATAGCATCTATCTGATTCCTGTATGAATCCGCAGCCGCCCAGTCCTTGTTCTTCTTGGCCTGAGCACGCTTTTCCACAAGTTCCATGACCTCGGCAGGAATATCGGAAACATCATCCTTCTTTGCCTTGATCTTATCAAGACCCAGTCCAAGGACCTCATCCATATAGTTCACTGCATGACGCTTCTCTGCGTCCGTGATTCCGTCATCCTTGAGCATTGTCCACAGCACGGAAAGTCCGCGTGCGGTGGCAAGGTCGTTGCATACGAATGAATCGAACTGATCCATGTAGGATCTGGTCTTTTCGGACAGGGAAGCTGCCGGAGCAACCGAATCCCCGAGTGATGCAATCCTGTCGACAAGACCCAGCCTTGCCGTGCGTGCACCGTCCATTCCCTGGTATGAGAACTGAAGCTGTGTCCTGTATGTGGCTCCAAGGCAGAAGTACCTGTAGTCGAGCGGATCGTAGCCATGGCTTGTAAGTACGGACATGGTAAGGAATTCGCCCGAGCTCTTGGACATCTTTCCCTTGTCGGAGAGAAGGAATTCGCCGTGCATCCAGTAGTTGACCCACTTCTTGCCGGTGGCAGCCTCGCTCTGTGCGATCTCGTTGGTGTGATGCACGGGGATGGCGTCGATTCCGCCGCAGTGGATGTCGAACTGTTCGCCCAGATAGTACATGCTCATTGCCGAGCACTCGATGTGCCAGCCGGGATAGCCGCGGCCCCAGGGGGAATCCCACATCATTGCCTGCTCGCCGAACTTGCTGTTGGTGAACCACAGGACAAAGTCCTTGGGATTGCGCTTGTTGGTGTCTATGTCGATTCTGGCACCGCTCTTGAGGTCGTCCAGATTCAGTTTTGCAAGCTTTCCGTACTCCGGGAACGTATCTATGGAGAAATAGACGTTTCCTCCGGCCACGTATGTATGGCCGCCGGCCTCAAGACGCTTGATCAGATCTATCATCTGCTGGATGTGCTGGGTTGCGGGGCATACGACATCGGGTCTGATTATGTTCAGGGAATCGTAATCCTTGAAGAATGCGTCGGTGTAGAACTTTGCGAT
This sequence comes from bacterium, assembly GCA_031935845.1. Lineage (GTDB taxonomy): Bacteria > Spirochaetota > Spirochaetia > Sphaerochaetales > Sphaerochaetaceae > UBA9732. The sequence goes on from JAJBWA010000039.1 coordinate 9,947, forward strand.
ATCCCAGACGCTGCGTCCGCTCTCACGGGCGCTCTTGGCCATCTTGTCCTCTCCGTCGTCGCCGTCTCCGGTGAGATGTCCGACATCCGTGATGTTCATGACATGCTTCACCTTGAAGCCCGCATGGCGCAGGACTCTCTTGAGGGTATCCTCGAAGATATAGGTCCTGAGGTTGCCGATGTGTGCGTAGTTGTAGACCGTAGGTCCGCATCCATAGAGTCCCACGCACTCATCGTTGATGGGCACGAACTCCTCCACGGTACGGGACATGGTATTGTAAAGGTATACTTTCTTTTTCACGGAATCTAGGATAAGCAATAATGATAATCTTGTAAATATAATCTGATTATGCTTAAATCAAATAAGCCGCCTTTTTCCAGGGCGGTCCGTACAGACATTTCAATCATATTCTGGAGGATGGATAATGGTAATTCTGACACTGAACTGCGGAAGTTCTTCTGCCAAATATCAGGTTTATGACTGGGACGACAAGGATGTCCTGGCTGTCGGAGTCGTCGAGAGGATCGGCCTCGAGTATTCAACAATCGAGCACAAGGCCACCGGAAAGGACGAGTACACCGACAAGTTCACATGCCCCACACACAAAGAGGCAATCGAGCTCATCATAAAGCTCATCACGGACAAGACTTACGGTGTCATCAAGGACGTTTCCGAAATCGGTGCCGTCGGCCACAGGGTCCTGCACGGTGGAGAGATCTTCAAGAAGTCCGCCCTTGTCACGGACGATGTCGTCGAGAAGCTCAAGACCATCATCCCGCTCGGACCGCTCCACATGCCGGCCAACATCATGGGAATCGAGGCAGCACGCAAGGTCATGCCCAACGTCCCGCATGCAATCGTCATGGACACTGCATTCCATCAGACGATGCCGCCCGAGGCATACATGTACGCAGTACCTTACGAGTGGTACGAGAAGTTCAACGTCAGACGCTACGGCTTCCACGGAACAAGCCACCTCTACTGCGCCAAGAGAGCCGCCGTGCTCCTGGGCAAGGAGAACAAGGACACCAACGTCATCATCTGCCACATCGGAAACGGAGCTTCCGTCAGCGCAGTCAAGAACGGTGTATGCATCGACACATCAATGGGTCTCACACCGCTTGAGGGCCTTGTCATGGGAACCAGAAGCGGAGACATGGATCCTGCAATCATGCCCTACATCATGAACAATACAGGCATGACAGCCAAGGAGATGGACACCGCACTGAACAAGAAGAGCGGACTTCTGGGTATCTGCGGGATGAGCGACCGCCGCGACGTCGAGAACGCAGCCGAGAAAGGCGATGAGCGCGCAAAGCTCGGAATGCTGATGGAGTGCCACAGGATCAGGAAGTACATCGGAGCATATGCTGCTCTTCTCGGAAGGGTAGATGCCATAGTCTTCACCGCCGGTGTCGGAGAGATGGGACCCACAATCAGATACCTGTCCACATGCGGACTCGACAACTTCGGAATCAGGATCGACGAGAAGAAGAATGCAATCCTCAAGTGCAGGAACGCAGAGTTCGAGATCTCCACAGCAGATTCTCCCGTCAAGATCTTCGTCATCCCGACAGATGAGGAGCTCGTGATCACCGAGGATGCAGTTGCACTGATGAACGGAACATACGACATCCACACCAACTTCCACTACAGTTTCGAGAATCCGGACTACGTCAACAAGGGACGTCAGAGAGGTCTGGCAAAGAACCTGGAGAAGAAGCCGGAGCTTGCGGCACTTATTGCAAAACCCAGGAGAAAGTAAGAAGAACCGCTGATTCGGAATCATACGGAGCCCTCCACCCGGAGGGCTTCTTTTTTTTGTATTGAATATATGTTGTATGGACATTGAATACATATAGAAACGATATTGTATAAATATAAAATCAATCAGTAACTTATTGAAATTGTATCTAAATTATAGAAAAACTGTAGAATTATGATGATGAATGGATATTTGAATGATATCTGTTTTCCGGCAGGCTGCGTCCATTGCGCAGATGCGGCTTTTAATATAGTATTACAAATCAGATTATTATCTCATGAGGTATCTTCATATGAATGCCATTGAACTCGACAAGACTTACAATCCCAAGGATTTTGAGGACAGGATCTACGCCCAGTGGGTGGAAGACGGCAACTTCAAGCCGGCAGACGGAAACGAAAAACCGTTCGTCATCGTCATGCCGCCACCGAACGTAACCGGTATCCTTCACATGGGACATGCCCTCAACAATTCCCTTCAGGATATCCTGACCAGATACTACAGGATGACCGGAAGGCCCACGCTGTGGCTTCCGGGAACCGACCATGCGGGAATCGCCACGCAGAACGTCGTGGAAAGGCAGCTTGCAAAGGAAGGCCTCAGAAGGCAGGACCTGGGACGCGAGAAGTTCATCGAGCGCACATGGCAGGTGAAGGACAAGCATCACGGGATCATTGTGAGCCAGCTCAGGAAGATCGGAGCATCATGCGACTGGTCCAGGGAGCGCTTCACCATGGATGAAGGCCTTTCCAAGGCCGTCCGCGAGACCTTTGTCACGCTTTATGAACGCGGTCTCATCTACAAGGGCCTCTATCTGGTCAACTACTGTCCGCACTGCGGCACGGCACTTGCAGATGATGAGGTCGAGCATCAGGAAGATACAGGACATCTGTTCGATGTCAGATATCCGTTCGCAGACGGCAGCGGATACATCACTGTGGCAACCACAAGACCCGAGACCATGTTCGGAGACCAGGCCGTGGCCGTGAACCCCGATGACGAGCGCTACAAGCATCTTGTCGGCAAGATGCTCAAGCTGCCGCTTACCGACCGTGAGATTCCCATCATCGCCGACAGCTTCGTAGGAATCGAGTTCGGTACCGGTATGGTCAAGATCACGCCGGCGCACGATCCCAACGACTGGGAGTGCGGAAAACGCCACAACCTCGAGCCTCTGAACATCCTGAATCCGGACGGAACACTGAACGATGTCTGTCCCGAGCAGTTCCGCGGACTCCCGGCTGAAGAAGCCAGGATGAAGGTTGCAGAAGTTCTCGAGCAGCAGGGTTATCTCGTCAAGTGTGAAGAATATAAGCATGAAGTCGGCCACTGCTACAGGTGCAACACCACTGTAGAGCCGTACATGAGCGAACAGTGGTTCGTCAGGATGCGTCCTCTTGCCGACAAGGCTCTCAAGGCTTGGCGTGACGGCGACATCCGCTTCTATCCCAAACGCTGGGAGAACACCTATTCCAACTGGCTGGAGAACATCCGCGACTGGTGTATCAGCCGTCAGCTCTGGTGGGGCCACAGGATTCCCGTGTGGTACTGCGATGACTGCGGTGAGATGATGGTGGAGCGTGAGGATCCCTGCTGCTGCAAGAAGTGCGGCAGCAAGAACATCCGCCAGGACAACGATGTGCTGGATACGTGGTTCAGCTCCTGGCTGTGGCCGTTCAGCACGCTCGGATGGCCTGAGAAGACACCGGATCTGAAGCGTTTCTTCCCGACAAGTACTCTTGTAACTGCTTACGACATAATATTCTTCTGGGTTTCCAGAATGATCATGGCATCGCTCGAGTTCATGGGTCAGGTTCCGTTCCGTGACATCTACATCACGGGTCTCGTCCGCGACAGGAAGGGCCGCAAGATGTCCAAGAGCCTCGGAAACGGCATTGATCCGCTCGATGTTGTGGATCTTTACGGCGCAGATGCCATGAAGTTCACCATCTGCTATCTTGCAACCCAGGGTCAGGACGTGCTTGTGGACATGGATTCCTTCAAGCTCGGATCAAGGTTCGCCAACAAGATCTGGAACGCAACCAGATACCTCCTGATGAACCTCGACGGCCGCAATCTCGTTCCTGTGGATCCTTCAAAGTTCAATTCCGTAGACAAATGGATCTACCACAGCCTGAACGAGAACGTGCTCAAGGTCAGGAATGCAATCGAAGGCTACAGATTCAATGAAGCCGCACAGGCTGCATATGATTTCTTCTGGAATGATTTCTGCGACTGGTATGTCGAGGCTTCAAAGCTTTCTCTCTACACCGGAGACGAATCCGAGAAGGACAGGGTGGTCTCTATCCTCATGGATATCCTTGCGGAGTCGATGAAGATGATGCACCCGATGCTCTCGTTCCTGACAGAGGAGATATGGTCTAAGCTTCCGAACACGGAAGGCAAAGTCATAACAGCACACTTCCCCGAGTATCTTGACAGCAGAAAATACCCTGAAGAGGCCAAAATGATGGTGGCCATGCAGGATCTGGTGCGCGGCGTGCGCAACATGCGCGCAGAGCTCGGCATCGGAGCAGAAAGAAAGCTCAGGATGGTCGTAAGGGTCGACAGTTCTGCAGAACTTGCCTCTTTCATGAAGGATCATGTGCAGCTTCTGAAGGTCTTTGCCAACGCCGATGATCTTCAGATAGATGACAAAGCCTCTCTGGATGTCACGGGTGCATTCCCGATCGCAGGCCAGGGATTCGAGACCTATGTCTTTGTCAGGGATGCAATTGATGTCGAAAAGGAGATTGCCAGGATTGAGGTCGAGATCTCCAAGACAAAGGCCCTTCTGGATGGTGTAGAGAAGAAGCTCTCCAATGAGAAGTTCATAAACAACGCCAAGCAGGAGGCAATCGACAAGGAGAAGGCCAAGAAGGCCGAGTTCGAAGAGAAGATAGAGAAATCCACCAAGCATATAGAAGTTCTACGTTCCTTCTGATAGCTTCGCATGTTATAATTGGATGGTTAGGTAAGGAGATGCACATGAAGAAGATATTCATATGTCTGTTGGTATTCCTGCTTGTTCTTGTCTCTTGTACGACAAAGAGCGTGAAATCCGACAAGAAGGATGTTGAGGTCGTCGAGGCAACAGTAGTAGAGACTCCGGCACCTGCAACGCCTGTCGTCACACCGGCCCAGGAGCCTGAGACTCAGGCTGAGACCGAGGCAGAGAAGAAGACGGAAGAAACTACTGAAATCCTTCCTGAGAAAGAAGTTATCGGTGAGGAAATTGCCGAGGAAATTGCCGAGGCCGAAGCCCAGGCCGTGGCTGAAGCCCTTGAGGAGATTGTCTTGGAAGAGGACTGGAGCAAGGCAATAACCGGATCTGCTCCCGCTGCCGATCAGCCGGTAGTGGCTGAGCCTGCGGCGCAGCCGGCTGCACAACAGACTGCTTCAGCAGGGGCCAAGGCTACGGCAGAATCATCGTCTTCTGTTCAGACTGCCCAGACTACGGCGACGGCAAAGACGACATCTGCTTCTACAACGGAGAATAAAGCTGAAGAAAAGACCGGTTCAGAGGGCCTTTTCAGCAAGATAGGGCATTTCATCGTCAATCAGAAGCTTCTGAGCATCGGTATCCTTACCTGCATAATCGGTGTCATCTATCTTATTGTGGCTCTGATCATTTCAAGACGCCCCAGGAAGGAGAAGAAACAGCATGAGCCAGAGATGCAGGCTGAAGAGGAAGCCTCTGAGCCTGATGTGGAGCCTCAGACGGATATAGAAGAAGCCCTCAGGATAGATTCCGTACCTCCAGAATTATCTTCCGGAAAACCTGCAGCTCCCAAGAAGTCTGAAGAAGACGATGATGCATTCCTGAGAAGTCTTCTGGGAGAAGACAAGAAATAATCAGCATTGAACCATAGTCGGACAGGGCCTTTACGGGCCCTGTTTTTTTGTAGTAGTTTACTTGACTATTGATATATTTCTTATATATATTTATATCTGATTGATATTAAAACAGTTTAAAAAGAATATTAAAACAATCGAAAACCAAAAAAGTCTTGTATGATTTCTGTTGGCAGTATATATTTATTTCAGGGTATTTTATGGCTAAAACTATTGCGTTCCACCTTCAGAAGGGTGGTGTCGGAAAGACAACTATCTCGGGCACTCTTGCATGCCAGTCCGCTCTGGACGGTTTCAAGACATTGCTTATTGATGTCGATCCGCAGGGTAATGCATCGTCCTGGTTCCTCAAGAAGACTCCCAAGTATGAGCTTGCCGATGTCGTACAGGGACGCTGCTACATCAAGGACGCACTGGTTCCGGTCGAGCAGGTGGAGAACCTCAATCTGCTTCCTACATTCGGTATCGGCGGGGTTCTGAAGAACTACAGCGAGACAAAGCTTTCAGAGGAGCCATTCGTGCTCCAGGATCTGGTAATTGAGCTCTCAAAGGACTTCGACCATATCATTCTGGACCTTTCTCCCGGCCTCGGCCGTCTCGAAAGGTCAGCCATAATTGCCAGTGATGAAGTCATCACGCCGATGACGCCCGAAGTCTTCAGCCTTGACGGACTTGAGATCTTCATCGACGAGCTCAGAAGGCTCAAGAAGAATCTCCGCAGTCAGGTGAGGCATTCAAGGGTCATAATCAATTCCTACGACGAAAGAATAAGACAACATAGAGAAATACTTAAGGCGGCCCAGGAAGGGTCGTTCGAGGTCTACAGGATCCCGGTTGATCCGGTGTTCAGGAAGGCGCAGGAGTCTTCCGTGGCACCGCAGCTTTACAAAGAGCGCGGCAGAGGACTCAAGGACAAGACAGTCGAGTCCATCATGCAGCTCGAGAAAGTCATCTGGGACTGACGGACCATAGGAAGGCATTATGGCATTGAAGAGAAACCCTGAGGATTCAGTACAGTACGACGAGGAAATTTCCGTATCATCAAAGGCAAAGCAGCTGTTCACGAGCGGCACGGGAAAGCGCAAGGCCGAGACCAAGATCCTGACGACATTCTCCATCGAGCCTTCGTTCAAGAAGGAGCTTGAGGAGCTTTTCTCCGACATGGGCCTGAGTTGGGCCGGCGGAATAAGGTTCTCGTTGAAGGAATTCCTCAAGAAGTACAAGAACCAGTAAAGAAATTCAAAACTGTATCTGAATGCTATCTGATTTATATAAGTCAGATAGCATTTTTTATTTGTTTTTGGGGTGTTTCTACTGGAATACGATATAGCCAAATGAAATTTGTACAAAAACAATATCAATAGGATAGCATTAAACAATCATAAAACATCAATTTGATATGATAAAAATATAATAATGCTATCATTTCTCTTAGTTCCAAGAAATTCCTTTATGAGCCGTTTCTTTGGGGGTAAAATGATGGTGAATGAAAAAGGAGATCGCCATGGGCTGGTATGAGAATGCTGTCATCTATCAGATTTATCCAAGAAGCTTCAAGGATTCGAACGGAGACGGAATAGGGGACCTCAGGGGAATCATCGAAAAGCTTCCCTATATAAAGAGTCTTGGAGTCGATGCCGTATGGCTCAGCCCCATATACAAGAGTCCCATGAAGGATTTCGGGTATGATGTTGAGGACTACAGGGCCATAGATCCCATCTTCGGCACCATGGAGGACTTCGATCAGTTTGTAAGCAAGGCTCACGAACTTGGTCTCAGGGTAATGATGGATATGGTGCTCAACCATTCGTCGGATATGCATAAATGGTTCCAGCAGAGTAAGTTGAGAGATAGTAAGTACTCCAACTTCTACATCTGGCGGGATAAGGTGCCAAACAACTGGAAGGCATGTTTCGGAGGAAGCGCCTGGACCTATGACAAGACCCGTGGACAGTACTATCTCCATTCGTTCCTCAAGGAACAGCCGGATCTGAACTGGCATGACGATGAGTGCCGGCATGCCATATTCAATGAGGTCCGCTATTATCTGGACAAGGGAGTGGACGGGTTCCGTCTTGATGTAATCAATGCCGTAGGAAAGGATCCCGACCTCCGGTCCAATCCTTTCATGTTTGGTGAGACTCCAAGACCTTACGATATGCAGAACCACATATACGACAGGAATACCGGGTATACCCACGAATACATCCGTCAGCTGCGTAAAGTGATAGAGGAATACGACGACAGGGCGCTTCTGGGCGAGATCATGATCCAGGGAAAAGGCCAGATGGAGCAGAGTGCCTCCTATACGGGAAAGGACAATGACGAGCTTCAGCTATGTTTTGAGTTCTCCATGGTGAAACAGCGCATCAATGCACGGAACCTCAGGGCTGTGGCAGGAAAGTGGTATGAACTGTGTTCCCTGTCAAAGGGAAAGACCCCATGCTGGGTTCTTTCCAACCATGATGTGCCCAGAGCCATCACCAGGGCCGGAAACAACGAGGAAACCGCAAGGATGCTTGCCGTTTATCTTCTGATCCAGAGAGGCTCAAGCGTAATCTATTTCGGAGAGGAGCTGGGGATGCAGAGCAAGTCATTCCCCCGAAAAGAGCTGCAGGATCCGTTGGGAATCCAGTACTGGCCTTTCTTCAAAGGCCGTGACGCAGAGCGCAGACCCATGCAGTGGGATTTCTCCGAGAACATGGGATTCAGCACGGCAAAGCCCTGGCTTGAGCCGAACTACACCAGGGACTGGCGTCACCTGACGGTCCAGGGACAGGAGTCTGATTCGGACTCGATGCTCTCCCTGTACAGGAATCTCATAAAGCTCAGGAAACAGCGCAGTGAGATCTCTCAGTCCGATGCCGTCTTCTGTGATGCCGTTCCTTCCGGAGTGCTGTCATACAGATTCGTAAATGCCGGCAGATGCACTGCGGTTGTCCTGAACATGTCACGCAGACAGCATGAGATCAGGGTCAGTGATGTTGCCCCAGGAGCAGATGGCCTGAAGGTTGCCCTGAGTACCCACAGCAGGGTGAAGGCATATGTGAAGGACGGCATCATGACTCTCCCGCCTGGTTTGGGAGTAGTGCTAACAAACTAAGACAAATTGTTGCAATGAAAGGCTATATGTAATCAGATATTCACGGTCTTGGTGAACAGACTTGCTAACTCGGAGCCCGTGAATATGACTGTCGTGACTATTATTCCCGAGATAAGTACGCCGAGCAGGATAAACGGCATGCATTTCTTCGGATTCAGTCCCATAACCCATGCTCCGAGTGTTCCCGTCCATGCTCCCGTGATCGGTAAAGGTATAGCCACAAACAACATAAGACCTAGTAAGCCGTACTTATGAACTTTTTCTCCGACCTTTCCTCTTGCCCTGGCGACAGTTTTCTCGAAAAGCCTGTGGTAGAAGGGCCATTTGTCGAGAAGCTTGTGAAGCGAACCAAGGAACGTGAATCCGATGAACGGGACCAGGGCGTTGGAAAGAATACCTATGACAGCGGACAGCCAGAGAGGAACTCCGTTGAAGTAGGCAAAGGGTATTGCGCCTCTCAGCTCGGAGATGGGAAGTAATCCCAGCAGGATTGTCAGTAGATATGTTCCGGTCAAACTTAATCTCCTTTGTCTTCGGACTCCGTCTTCCTGATCAGACAGAAGTACAGAGGCCCGCTGCCGTCCTGAACGTCCGGAAGAACTATGCGGCCATGAGGGAGACCTTCCGACAGATCCTTCAGCTCGGGATGGGTCTGAAGCAGATCCACTTCCTCGAAACGGCCTGCACGTCTTTTAGCCAGTTTATCAATTATCTGCTCGTTTTCAAGAGGGCAGATGGAACAGGTGCTGTAAAGTATGAATCCGCCGTCCCTGGTTGCATCAAGGGCTGCCGCAAGCATGGCGAACTGCTGGACGGCAAGCTGCTTGGGACGGTTGGGGCTCCACTGGGACAAAGCCTTGGGGTCGGTCAGCACGTGTCGCTCGGATGAGCACGGGGCATCAAGAAGTATCCTGTCGTAGGCATCCTTCTCATGAAGGGACCATGTGGTGCTGTCGTGACCGGTTACCTTGACCGCAGCTCTCAACTCGGGGCTCAGACAGTCGTCCAGGACCTTTATCAGGCGGTTGCGCCTGGATGCAGACCTGTCGTTCGAGACCAGCAGTCCATGCCCGTTCAGACGCAGCGCTATGCTCAATGTCTTGCCTCCTGGGGCTGCACACATATCCAAAACGGAATTGTTTTCCGATATAGGAAGCATAGATGCGGCCAAAATCGAGGCTTTGTCCATGTAGTAGGGCGTCTGGAGCCTGTCGGACAATGAAACGGGATTGGTTTCCTTGAGCAGCGCTTCCCGCAGGACAGGCCATCTCTCACCGTAGATGCCGCTGTACCAGCTTTCAAAGCGTTCCTGTCCCTGTGTGTGTTTCGTTTTTCCCATGATTTGCCTGTAACCATTGACAGGTTATATTGATTTATATTTTCAGACAAGGCTAAACTGAGAACGGAGGAGCAAGATGTACAACGAAAACCTTTTGCCTGAAGAGGAAGTGACCGACATTGCCGATTTCTTCAAGGTTTTCGGTGATCCCACAAGACTCCGCATTCTTTTCCTCCTGGACTCCGGGGAAGCGAACGTGAATACGATTTCCGCCAGCCTCGGCATCTCGCAGTCAGTTACCAGCCAGCACCTGAAGCTTCTCAGGGTCGCCAGATTGGTGAGATGGAGAAAGGACGGGAAGAATGTAATCTACTCGCTCAATGATGAACATATCTCCAGGATCCTTGCCCTCGGAACCGAGCACTATGAAGAGACCATCGGCCCGGAGGCCTGACAGATGAAAAGATCTGCAGCCTTTTGCATCATCCTGATACTGCTCCTTGTCCTTGCATCCTGCGCCACAACCGGCGTGGAGGAAACTCCGCAGCGTTTCAGCCTTGTCCAGACCAAGAGCACGGAATCTTCGACAGGACTTCTCAAGGGCAACGTGAATTACGGAGCATCCGGTTTCTATTTTCCAACTACAAGCGACATTCTGGACATCTCACTTCTCAAGACCGATTCAACCACAGGTCTCGTGACCGAGATTTCCCACCAGAGGCTCAGGAACTTCCAGAAATTCCCCATACAGTTCACTGTCCGTTACGACAATGCAGATCTCAATGAAGGCGACACATGCACACTGATAGTGACGCTCCTGATGGATGACCAGATCAGGGGACAGGGCCTTGTCCTGCTCAAGCGGAATTCCACCGGATTCGAGGAAGCCGAGCTCACTTTGCTGTCCGTATGATTGAAAACGTATAAAAAACTGTAATATTTATAAAAAACGCCACCCCTGAAAATTGACGGCAGATGGAAATGTACCTTAAAATCGAACTTCGGGGCCTGTAAGAGTTATCTATCAAGGAGCGGGGAACATGCGAAAGAAAACCATCACCATCTCGGATATTGCCGCCAAGACCGGCTACTCAAAGACGACAGTGTCGTTTGCGTTCAACTGGCCCAACAGGATTTCGGCTGCGGCAGTCGAGAAGATCATGGCCTGTGCAAAAGAGCTGGGATACCACGGGAGCGGTGAGGCTGATTCCTCGAACAGATACAAGACCATCTGCATTCTTGTTCCTGAAATCAGGGAGTACGGCGTTTCCCCGATCTGGGGACATGCCGTCTACGAGATTTACAAAGTCTGTGCCAGAAGCGGTTTCATGATGTCGTTGATCGACCAGAGCAGGATGGATGACCAGTTCTTTGTCAAATCCAGTGCGGTCGATGCATTCATGAGCTTCACTTCAGATCTGAGTTCTCTCCTTCTGGATACCGCAAAAAGACGCGGAATACCTGTAATAGGAATCAACATCGGCCCTGATGCCAGTCCCGAGAAGCGGTGCGAGAACGCTGTCGCCTCCGTGAACCTGATGATCGAGCTGATCCGTGACGGCAAGACCTCGACAGAGGTTCCGTCCGATACGTATCTGTTCCTCGAGACCAACAGATAAGCAACCTTTTCAACGATAAAGTAGACCTCCGGACCTTTTCTCATTATATTTAATACAATACAGCACGCGGTGTAGTCCGCATGGAGGTAAAATGGCTTTCAGTTACAACAATGAAGGGGAGCAGCAGTCTCCTGAGGCCTGAAAGAGGAGGATGGGACGCGGTTTCCGCTTCACACCGAAACTCCTTGTCATCGGCATTCTGGTGATTGTATTCGTGCTCACGCTTTCCACAGGTTTCTTTGTGGTCGACCAGACGGAGCAGGCCGTGATCCTCAGGTTCGGCAAGTATCTCAAGACCGTCGGCCCGGGACTTCAGTTCAAGATTCCGTTCGGTGTGGACACGAGCTACAGCGTAGAGACCCAGACGGTCCAGACAATGTCGTTCGGCTACAGGGCCACGTCTGCCGGTAATCTGTCAGGTTCTTCCACCAAATACAATTACTCGAAGTATATGGATGAGTCCACAATGCTTACGGGAGACCTCAACATTGTCGACATCCAGTGGATCGTGCAGTACAGGATCGAGGATCCTTACAAGTGGCTGTTCAAGATCAACAATCCTTCACAGACAATCAGCGACCTTTCGAGGTCCGTCATGAACCAGCTGGTAGGAGACCTTCCCATCCTGAGCATCATGACCAGCGAAAGGACATCGATGGAGGTCGAGGCCCAGGAGAAGCTCCAGGCCGCGCTGGACAGCTACGAGATGGGAGTCAAGATCGTCACGGTCAAGCTTCAGGACATCGTTCCTCCTGCAGGTGACGTCCAGGACGCATTCGAGGATGTCAACAAGGCCATCCAGGACATGAACAAGTACATCAACGAAGGCAAGGAGAACTACAACAGGGTCATTCCTGCTGCAGAAGGTGAGGCCAGCAAGATAATCCAGGAAGCACAGGGATATGCATCCGAGAGAGTCAACACCGCAACCGGTGACGTCGCAAGGTTCACCAGCGTCCTTTCCGAGTATAAGAAGAGTCCTGACATCACGGCTCAGAGACTTTATCTGGAGACCATGGAGGATGTCCTTGCTTCAGGCGAGAACCTCACGGTCATAGACAAGAATCTGGAGAGTTTCCTCCCGGTCATGAATCTCACCAAGGAGGGCAAGTAACATGAAGAAAGCGATAATCACCCTTGCCGTGATAGTGGCACTTGTCATAATCCTCGTCATCCTGGGCCCGTTCTACATCCTCTCCGAGGGTGAACAGTCCGTCGTGACCAGATTCGGAGCAATCGTGAAGGTCGAGACCACTCCGGGCCTCAAGTTCAAGATGCCGTTCGTGGATACCGTGGTAAGGTATTCCTCAAAGGTCCTTTCCTGGGACGGAGACGCACAGCGCATCCCCACCAAGGAGAACCAGTTCATCTACGTGGATCCCACAAGCCGCTGGGTCATCAGCGATCCCAAGAGATTCTACGAGACGGTCAAGAGCGTCGAGAATGCCCAGCTGAGGCTTGACGATATCCTTGATTCCACCGTAAGGACAGTCATCTCCGAGAATTACCTCAACGAGGCTGTGCGCAACAGCAACAGGATCAACCAGATGACGGTGGTGGAGGAGGTCTCCAGCATCGATGACCTCGAAGCCGCCGAGAGACTGAGGTCCCTCACGGTGTCCAACACCCAGCAGGAGTCCATCAAGGTCGGAAGACAGGGTCTTTCCGACAGGATGCTCGAGATTGCCGGAGAGTACACCAAGGAATACGGAATCACGTTGATCGATGTGGTCATCCGCCAGATCAAGTATTCCGATGACCTCACCGAGAGCGTCTACCAGAGGATGATCAAGGAAAGGAACCAGATTGCCGAGGCATACAGGTCATACGGACGCGGTCAGCTTGCACAGTGGGAAGGAAAGACCACCAGCGAGCAGAAGGCCATCCTTTCAAGCGCCTATGCCCAGGCAGAAGAGATCAAGGGTGTGGCCGATGCCACAGCCACCAAGATCTATGCCGATGCCTACAAGGCAGACCCGGAGTTCTTCGAGCTCTGGAGGACGCTTGATTCCTACAGGCAGACCATGCCGGCAATGGACAAGGTCCTTTCAACCGACATCACGTACTTCGATTTGCTGTACAAGTGATCGTATTGCCGAAACAGACAGCGGGCCGTTGAAACAGACGGCCCGCTTTTATTATACTGAGCTAGCTATGAAGAAGAGACTAATTACATGTGCATTGCCATACGTGAACAACATCCCGCACCTGGGGAACCTGACACAGGTTCTGTCTGCGGATGTCTTTGCCCGCTTCTGCCGCCTCAGGGGTTATGACACCCTCTACATCTGCGGCACCGACGAGTACGGAACCGCAACCGAGACAAGGGCCGCCAAGGAAGGCGTCACGCCAAGGGAACTGTGCGACCATTATCACGCAATTCACCGTGACATATACAGATGGTTCAACATCAACTTCGATTATTTCGGACGCACGTCAACCCCAAAGCAGACGGAGATCGTCCAGGACATCTTCAAGAGATGCGATGCCAACGGCTACATCACGGAGAAGGAGACGGAGCAGCTCTACTGCCCCAAGTGCGACAGGTTCCTGGCCGACAGGTTCGTCGAGGGAACATGCCCGCACTGCGGAAGCACCGATGCAAGGGGAGACCAGTGCGACAGCTGCCAGACGCTGCTTGATCCCACCGAGCTGATCAACCCGCGCTGCATGGTCTGCGGTACCACTCCTGTGATCAGGAAGACAAAGCACCTGTATCTGGACCTTCCCAAGATCCTTCCCAAGCTGGAGAAATGGATCGACGAAAGGTCGGAGACCGGTTTCTGGGCAAAGAACGCCGTCCAGGTCACCAAGAGCTGGCTGCGCGACGGCCTCAAGGAGAGATGCATCACCCGTGACCTCAAATGGGGAATCCCCGTTCCCAAGCCGGGCTACGAGAACAAGGTCTTCTATGTCTGGTTCGACGCTCCCATAGGCTATGTCTCCATCACCGCAAACCATACGGATGACTGGAAGAAATGGTGGTTCGAACCCGAGAACACGGACCTGTTCCAGTTCATCGGAAAGGACAACATCCCGTTCCACACGGTCGTGTTCCCGTCAACACAGCTTGCAACCGGCCAGAACTGGACCATGCTCCATCACATGAGCTCGACCGAGTACCTGAACTACGAGGGCGGAAAGTTCTCCAAGAGCAGGGGAATCGGAGTTTTCGGAAACGATGTCCAGGAAACCGGCATCCCCGCCGACGTCTGGAGATTCTACATGTACTACAACAGGCCGGAGAACTCCGACTTTACATTCACGTGGAAGGACATGCAGGAAAAGGTCAACGGCGAGCTGATCGGAAACCTCTCCAACCTGGTCAACAGGACACTTACGTTCGTGAAGAGATTCTATGACGGCAACCTCGGAGAGGGACCTGTGGATGAAGAGCTCGTGTCCCAGATCAAGGCAATGGAAGAAGAGATAACCGCCATGCTCGAGAGGGCAGAGGAAAGGGATGCCCTGAGGGGCATGTTCGAGCTTTCGAACATCGGAAACAGGGCTTTCCAGAATTCCGAGCCCTGGAAGCTCAGGAACACGGAGCCTGAAAAGGCAAAGCTCATCCTCAGGACCCTTGTGGGACTCATCAGGGATCTGGGAATCATGATCCAGCCCTACATGCCCACTACATCTGAGAGCATCCTGGGATTCCTGGGACAGAAGGATGTCTCATGGTCTGACCTGGCTGATTATTCCAAGGCCATGCAGATAGGGGAGGTGAGCCTGCTGTTCACCAAGCTTGAGGATGCAGTGATCGACGAGCTCAGGATCAGATACAGCGGTTCACAGGCTGAGCGCGAGGAGAGAAAGATGGAAGAAAAGAACAACAATACCGACAAGGCAGCCGAGAAGGCCGCAAAGAAAGAGGCCGCAAGGGCAGCCCTGCTTGCCGCACAGGAAGCAGAGGCAAACAAGTCCGTGGCACAGAAGTTCGCAGACAAGGTCAAGCTCACTGTAAGCAAGATCACAAAGGTGGAGCATCATCCCAACGGAGACATCCTCTACATCCTGAACCTCGATACCGGAGAGGCTGAGCCCAGGACAATCGTCTCGTCAATTGTCCCGTATTACAAGGAAGAGGAGCTTCTGGGCCGCAACATCGTGCTGGTGAACAACCTCAAGCCCGCAAACTTCCGTGGAGTCAAGAGCAACGGAATGCTTCTGGCAGTGCAGGATCCCCAGGCTCCCGAGCACACCACATGCGAGGTCATCTTTGCAGACGACATCCCCGCCGGAACCGATCTTGTCCCCGAGGGCCTTTCTAATCCTGCAGAGATGACATATGTCAAGCCGGATCACTTCTTCGACCTGCCGCTCTACACGGAGGGAGGAGTTCTCATGGTTGATGGTCACAAGCTGGTTTCTGCCGACGGAAAGACCGTCAGCGCAAAGAAATACCTTAATGGTCCTGTCGGCTGAGGACTGCGTTGCGGAATGACTCGCCGCGGTTGAATTCGTTGCCGAACTGCTCGAATGCACTTGAGCCCGGCGAAAGCAGAATCACCTGAAGCAGTCTTGATTCATGATCAATCCTGGAGGAGGCGGAGGAAACCGCTTCCTCCATTTCTTTATACGGGCCGCTGAACTTGATTCTCTTTGACTTCAGCAACGGCATGAGCCTTGTTGCGGTAAATGAACCGTCCAGAAGGTGTATGGATGCGGCGGCCTTCAGTGCCCCCAGCATTCCTTCCGCATCAAGGCTGCTGTCCGATCCTCCGCAGATCAGGTGCACCGGAAGGTTCACGAAGTTCTCCATGGTGAACCCGGTTGCCGCCGGAATGAGCGACGAGCTGTCGTTTACATACAGCGCGCATTCGGTGCGCAGCACCATCTCTCCCCTGCCGGGGATTCCCCTGAAGCTCTTCAGTACGTTGTTGATGTCGGATGAGCTGAACCCCAGCTTCCTCAGTACGGCATATGATGCCCTCATCTTTTCCGGCAGGGCCTTCGAGAGTCCCTTTGACGCACTTTCTATGCTCGAGACGTTCTTTGCCTTCTTGTGTGCAAGTTTTCCTATGGTATCCTTGACGCTCGCCGGGCAGATTATGTGGTCTGCGTGGACGTTGAACTCTCCGGTGCATTCGCCAAGCGAGATTTCCTCCGAACCGGCCTCTCCGAACGGGGAAGTTATGACCGATACCGCAACGTGCGGGACATTTTCTCCGAGGAATGTGTAGGTGTCACGTGCAACCCATGACGACATTTCGATTATCAGGTATTCGGGGATGTCTCCGTTGTCCCAGTTGCGCAGCTCGGAAAAGGCAGTGAGGCCCATGTTGCCGCACATGTGGGTCTTGTGTCCCAGGACGTTCAGTGCATGGCACAGCGAGCTTGTGGTTACTGTCTTGTTCCTGGATCCCGTGACGCAGATCATCTTCACCTGCTTGATTTCGGGCCTGTAGGAGGCATAGGAAAGGTCGCTTTCCGTGCGTTTGGAGTAGGAGAGGAACTCATTGTCCAGCTTGATGGTGGGGCTCTTGACCACAAGGTCCGCATTGAGGAAATCATCAGTCAGGTGGCCTCCGCAATGAATCACGGCTCCCTGTTTCTCAATGTAATCCAGGGATTCACCCAAAGAGCTTCTGCTTCTGATGTCCGTAATGGTCACGCTGTCGCCACGGGACAGAAAGTACATGGCACTTTCAAAACCTCCTCCGTGGGGAACGTAGCCGAAAATGAGTACGTTCATACCTCTTCCTCACATGCTTAAACAAACGACTTCGGGAATAATTACAAAGAATCCGAATACTGGACTAGTTTTGTGCTTTGGAGTATAGTCGTGCCGTATGTCGACAGAATTGCTTTCGTTGGCCATAGCCATGTACGCAGGCCTGATGATGACCCGTCTGTTCAAGGTCCTGCATCTCAATTTCCCTGATGTCACCGCGTTTCTGATAGCGGGTGTCCTGGTGGGTCCTTACTGCCTGGGCAGGATCGGAATCCCGGGACTGGGCTTCAACTCATTCGAAGATGTCCGGAGCGTTGAAATCATCTCTACGGTAGCCCTGGGCTTCATTGCGTTCTCGATCGGAAACGAGTTCAAGCTCTCGCAGCTGAGGGGAACAGGCCGTCAGGCAGTCGTGGTCGGAATCATGCAGGCCGTCACGGCGATGGTCTGTGTCGACATCGTCCTTGTGATTCTTTCGCTGTTCACTGCCCATGAGACCTTCAATCTGTCCGGAGCACTGACTCTCGGGGCAATAGCCACTGCAACGGCACCGGCTGCGACACTGATGGTAGTAAAGCAGTACAAGGCGCACGGAAAGGTCACGGACCTGCTGCTTCCCGTAGTTGCCCTCGATGATGCCGTGGGACTAGTTGCATTCGCAGTATCCTTCGGCGTGGCCGAGGCTCTTCTTTCCAGCACCGTCAACGTGGTGGCAATAATCGTCGATCCTCTGCTTGAGATCGTCCTGTCGCTCGGACTCGGAGCCGTTCTGGGTCTTCTGCTGACAAAGACGGAGGAGCTGTTCTACTCCAACAGCAACAGACTTGCAATGTCCATTGCATTTGTCTTCATGACCATAGCCCTGTCCCAGATCAGTTTCGACATCGGACCTGTTACAATCTCGTTCTCATCGCTTCTGGTGTGCATGATGCTGGGTGCCGTGTTCTGCAACCTCTGTCCCCGTTCCGGAGACATCATGTACAGGGCCGACAAGTGGACAGTGCCTCTCTTCTGCCTGTTCTTCGTAATCAGCGGAGCAGATCTGGATCTGTCCGTATTCGGAAAGCCCATCGTTGTCCTGATCGGAATCCTCTACATCATCGCCCGTTCCATAGGTAAGTATTACGGAGCACGCGAGAGCTGCAGGCTCACGCACTGCGATCCCAAGGTTTCCAAGTACCTCGGATTTGCCCTCCTGCCTCAGGCGGGTGTTGCTCTTGGAATGTCCGTGCAGGCCCAGGCTCTCGGAAGCTATGAGGGAAAGCTGATCAGGAACATCGTCCTGTTCGGCGTGCTGATTTACGAGCTGTTCGGACCCATGATCACCAAGTGGGCCCTGACCAAGAGCGGAGATATCGGAGAGAAGCCGGAGTCCAAGGAAACCCACGAGAGATTCGATACCCCCAAGGATCACAGGAAACACCTCATCCAAAACTGACGTTCGGCACCCGTTGCAACTGTTCAAGATGACGGCGAATTGGTTATACTTCGTAGCATGATTGTCATACCCAACAACTACAGGCCGTTTCTTGACCAGCGGATCACTGAGCGCGCCATCAAATTCGTGAAGGATACGTTCGAGCGCGAGCTCTCGGCAGAGCTCAGCCTTTCACGCGTAACATCCACACTCTTTGTCCCCGCAAACAGCGGAATCAACGATGACCTCAACGGAGTGGAGCGCCCCGTGCGTTTCAACGTGGGCAACATGAACGAGACTCCCATGGAGATAGTGCAGAGCCTTGCCAAGTGGAAGAGGATGACCCTTGCCGACCATGGCTTCGAGCCCGGCACCGGTCTGTA
>JAJBWA010000040.1:0-6744 GCA_031935845.1 bacterium
GGCGGGCCTGTCTTCTTCCGTGGTCTTTGTGAAATCCCTGACCTGGAATTCCACAATGTCCTGGACTTTGGCTGCTGTCGCGTTCTTTCTTGAGATGGCCACGGCGTTCTGATCGATGTCCCGGCCTATGATCCTACAGCTGTTTTTTACGCGCATCGACTGTGCCTGGTCCACCGTTTTCTGCCAGAGGTCATCGTCATGGATTGGCAGGCGGAGGAATGCGAAACTTTCCGTCTTCAGCAGTCCGGGTGCCGTGTTGGTGGCCATCAGGGCTGCTTCTATGCACACTGTTCCGCTTCCGCAGAACGGATCAAGAAGGGTGGGTGCCTCAGGTCTTTCCCCGTCGGCCGGGCTTTCAAGGTAGCTGCGAAGCGCCCTGTACCAGTCGCTTCTGTACAGCAGCGTGGCGGCCATGAATTCTCCCATGACGGCCTGTGTCTGACCTTTGCGGTATCCGCGGTGTGAAAGGTCGCGTCCGCCGAAATCCACGTACCAGCTTGCCAGGTTCCTGTTCACATGGAGGTGGAAGACGATGTCCGGGTCTTCCCTGTTCACATCGGGGCGCTCACCGTTGTATTTCTCACGGATTCTTTCAACGATGGCATCCTTGAGTCTGAGGGAGGCAAAGTGGCTGTTGCGGATCCAGCGGCAGTCGGTCACCGTCTCGGTGATGGCAAACGTCTTGGACGGATCGAGCCAGTTCTCCCAGGGGAGTCTCATGGAGTAATCGTAGAGGTCATCGGTAGATTCAAGCTGATCATACCTGTGGACCAGGACGAGGAGCCTTGTGGCACATCTTGTCCACATGCAGAACCTGTAGGCAGTCTCCAGGTCAGCGGAGAATTCGACTCCGCCGCTGCTGGTGCGTATGTCGGTGGCTCCGGCTTCCCTGACTTCTCTTTCAACCAGGTCGTTCTGGTTTGCCGATGCGGATGCGAAGAATATCATGTGCTCTCCTTGTCTGTCTTCTGGCCGAACAGTGCCTTTATCTCGTCTTCCGTGAAGCTGTACTTGGTGCCGCAGTTAAGGCACTCCAGCTCCAGCGGGAACTTCCTGTCCTTGATGATGCCGTCCTTCTCATCCTGCGGAAGGCGGCCGAGGAATGTCTTGAAATGGTCTCTGGTGCAGGGGCACGAGAATCCCAGCGGCTCCGGTCCCAGGTCCTGGATTCCGAAGTCGGAGAAGTTGGCCGTGATGTAGTCAAGTACCGATGTCCCGTTGCTTATGGCCTTTGCCATGGAGGGGAGCTTTGCGCTCTTCTCCTGAAGCTTGTCCAGGACTTCGTCGCTGCAGCCGGGAAGTGCCTGCAGGAAGAGTCCTGCGGCTCCGGAGACGCGGCCCTTGTCATCGAAGTTGACACCTAGACTGAACATGGTGGGGGTCTGCTCGCTCTCGTTGTAGTAAAGCGCAAGATCCCGGGCAAGATCGCCGTACTGCATCATGGTCTGGCCGGTGAACGGGGTGCGGTTCCCTTCAAGAAGCTTGGTCACGCTTATGAAGCCGGGGCCGTAGAGCAGGGAGATGTCCTTGCCTTCAAGCGGTTTCTCGATTTTTATGGGGTTGTTCTTAAGAAAGCCTCTTACGGCTCCGCATGCCCATGATTCGACGTAGATTCCACCTATGGGGCCGCCGCATTCCACGTTGAGCTGTATGCGGTCGTTGCCTTTGACGGACGAGGCCATGAGGCCTGCGGCTACGTATGCCTGCCCGAGCACGTATGTCTCGAGCATCCCGAGGTTGAAATTGGCCCTCATCTGATTCACCATAGTGGTTCCGCCCAAGCCTGTCAGGCGGATCTGGCCATCAGCGAGCAGCACTACTTGCCTGCCATCTTCGGGTATCTCGTCCAGGTGACGGAGGAGATCCCTGTCTTCAATCGTCTTCTTGATCATGTCGGCAATAGATTAGTGTAAGAAAAACAATTATTCAAGTTCCCATCAGGTGTGAAAATATTATACAATACGCGGTATGAGAAAGCCCAAGGTCCTGGAGGAGGCGCAGAACACAATAAAGCGCCGCTGGAAATTCATAGAAGGCAAGGAGCGCCCCATAGTCTACATCGGACTTCTGCTGGGATTCCTCCTGTCGATGACGCTCATCTATCTCATCTACGACGGAATCACGGACAAGTATACCCTGCAGATGAAGTTCGATTCCGAGAAGTCGTTCAACTCGGTCTACATGGCCATGATGGACAGCACGTCCAAGGCCCTCTCCGTCATGGAGGACGAAGGTGTGTCCGGAGTCGGCGTCTATGCATCAAGCGGTCAGGCATTCCAGCGTCTGGGCGATGTTCCCGTGACGCTTCCGCTGTCAAAGCTGGCGCAGGGCCGCAGGACGGGGCAGGATTCCACGCTGGGCATCTACCTGATGCAGGAAGATGACAACCAGATCGAGTACTTCAGGCTCTCGCGCCTGAACGTGGTTCTTGAGCTGAGTGCCGCCACTCCGCAGGTAAGCACTGTAGTCCAGAGTGCGCCGCCCACTCCATCCTCCACGCCGCCCACGCCGTCCACGACGTCCCAGGAGATGCCGGACATCATCTACGTCAAGTTCGACGGTACTTCCTACTACAACAGCCTCTCGCGTGCCAAGATCCTCTCGATAACCGGAGCAGTGCTGATGACGCTGATAATCCTGATGATCCTCAGCATCTACAACAACAACCGCAAGTACAGGGCCCGGCTGATCAAGAACGAGGGTCTTGCAAAACTGGGTGCCGCCGCCAGGACGCTGACTCATGAAATCAAGAACCCGCTCAGTGCCATGACCATCCAGAGCGCTCTGATGCGCAAGCTGCTTCCTTCCGAGTACCATCAGGACCTGGACGTGATTGACCACGAGATTACAAGGCTGACCAACCTGACCAACCGTGTTTCCGAGTTCCTGAAGAATCCTTCGGGCAATCCGGAGAAGATCGAGCTTGTTGAATTCATCAAGGACATCTGCCGTCTGTTCGAAGGCGGTGTTCCGGTTGATTCCGACATAAAGGCCGTGAAGGTTGAGTTCGACCGGGACAGGGCACGCTCCGTGTTCGAGAATCTGATCAAGAACGCCAGGGAGAGCTGCGAGGGCAGGGATCCGGAGGTGAATGTGGAGATACGGCTGCATCACAGGACTGTGACCGTGAAGGTCATGGACAGGGGTGACGGACTTCCGGAAGGAACCAAGGAGAAGCTCTTTGACCCGTTCTTCACCACAAAGATTCACGGAAGCGGAATCGGGCTTTCCATTTCCAAGCAGTTCGTCGAGGCGCAGGGCGGAAGCCTCAGGCTCTACGACCGCGAAGGCGGCGGAACGGTGGCCGAGGTTACTCTGCCGAGCATAGGCTGATGAGGTGTGATTATGAGAATTCTGATTATTGACGACGAGACCAACATCAGGGACCTGATGGTCAGATACATGAAGATCGAGGGCATCGAGGGAGTCGGAGCCGAGAATGCATATTCGGCCCAGCGGGTCCTGCGCGAGCAGACGTTCGACGGCATCCTTGTTGACCTGAAGATGCCCGGAATGGACGGATTCGAACTTGTCAGGTGGATAAGGGACGAAGGTTTCCGTATGCCCATCATCATGATGAGCGCCCACGGCGAAATCACCGACGCGGTCAACGCCATGAAGCACGGCGTACAGGACTACATAGTAAAGCCCTTTGACCCGGAAGAAGTGATCATCAAGCTCAAGAACCTTGTGGAGGCCCAGAACTTCAGGACGCTGCAGGAGATGGAAGAGCGCCTGCCGCAGGGCAGGGCTTTCATAGGCGAAAGCGTTCAGATCAGGAAGATCAAGGACACCATAGCCAGGATAGCAGCAACGAACTCAAGCGTGCTGATCACGGGTGAGAGCGGAACCGGAAAGGAAGTCGTGGCAAGATCCATACACGAGCAGAGCACGGTTTCTTCCGGGCCGTTCGTGGCAATAAACATCGGCGGTGTTCCCGAGAACCTTCTGGAGAGCGAACTGTTCGGTTATGAAAAGGGTGCTTTCACCGGCGCTACGGGCCGCAAGAGCGGTATGTTCGAGCTGGCCAACGGCGGAACGCTGTTCCTGGACGAGATAGGCGACATGCCGCTTGCACTGCAGGTCAAGATCCTGCGTGTCCTTCAGGAAAAGTGCATCACCCGTCTGGGCGGCACGGAGCCCATGCCCATCAACGCAAGGATAGTCTGTGCCACCAACAAAGACCTTGAGACACTGGTGCGCGAGGGCAAGTTCAGGGAGGACCTGTTCTTCCGCCTGAACGTGGTGCGCATCCATATCCCGCCCCTCAGGGAGCGCAAGGACGATATCCCGCTTCTGGCTGCTTGGATAATAAAAAAGCTCAATGCCAACATGGGAAGACATTTTTCAGGTCTCACGCCCGAGGCCATGGAGAAGCTCAAGAACTACGGTTTCTACGGCAACATCCGTGAGCTGGAGAACATCCTGGAACGTGCGGCCATCTTCTCGGACGGGGATCTGATCACGGAGGACAACATCGAGCTCAGGGGCGACGTACTGGGTCATGTAAGCAAGCCGACAGAGGGAGTCTCCGGAACAGACGGCATGTCGCTCAAGGAAATCGAGAAGCAGTCGATAGAGAAAGCCCTGAGACGCTGGGAGGGCAACCGCACCAAGGCCGCCAACGAGCTGGGAATCACAAGAAGGACACTGATCACCAAGATCGAGGAATACGATCTGGACATCTGACTGGAGGAACCATGGAAGATATTAGATGGAATCTGAACCCGATCTACCCGGGTGTGGACTCAAAGGAATTCAACGATGATCTGGCAAAGCTCAAGAAGCTTCTGGGAGCCCTGCGCACGGAGCTCGAATCCGGCAAGGCAGAGGTTGCAAGGCTTGTGGAGCTCGAGAACGAGATCAATGACATACAGGAGACACTTGGCTCATACGCATACTGCAACGTCAGCGTGAACACAACCGACAAGGCTGCCGTCAACGCCCTCAACAAGATTGAGGAGCTCGGCATGGACAGGGCAGTGTGCGGCACGCTGTTCAATACCTTTGTGGCCGAGCACAAGGCTCAGGTGGACGAGTACTGCAAGGAACATCCGGACTACAGGTTCATCTTCGACGAGATAGAAGAGGATGCCAGACACCAGATGCCCAAGGAGCTTGAGGAGCTGGCCGCAGACCTTATGAGAAGCGGATCCGATGCCTTCGAGCGTCTGCAGGAGACGATCTCTTCTTCCGCATGCGCAGAGCTTGACGGTGAGAAGAAGACTGTCATCCAGCTGCGTGCGCTTGCCACCAACGCCGACAGGGAGATAAGGCGCAAGGCCTACGAGGCCGAGCTCAAGGTGTGGAAGGAGCACGAGATTGCATTCTGCTATGCCCTTAACGGAATCAAGGGAACCAGCCTCTCTCTTGAGAAGAGACGCAACTGGAAGAGCCCCATCGACAGATCATGTGCAGGTGCCAGGATTTCACGCAAGACACTGGATGCCCTGATCTCAACTCTGGAGAAGAACCTGCCCATGTTCCGCAGATACTTCAAGACCAAGGCAAAGCTCCTGGGGCTTGAGAAGTGCGCGTTCTACGACCTGTTTGCTCCGGTGGGATCCGCAGAGATGACCTATACCTACGATCAGGCAAGGGATTTCGTGGTGAAGCAGTACGGTGCATTCAACCCGGCAATGGGGGAGTTCGCTGCCAACGCCTTCGACAACAACTGGATTGATCCGTTCCCGCGTGCCGGCAAGACCGGAGGTGCCTACGACATCTACATGCCCAAAATCAGGGAGAGCAGGGTCTTCGCCAACTTCGACGGAACATACGACGGGGTGTCCACGTTTGCGCACGAGCTCGGCCATGCATGGCATGACCATGTTGTCAGCGTGAAGCCTGCTCTTCTCAGAAGCTACCCGATGACCCTGGCCGAGACAGCCAGCATCTTCAGCGAGTTCATCGTGTTCAAGGGTGCTGTGGAGCAGGCTTCCGAAGAGCAGAAGGTTTCCATAATCGAGCAGTTCGTGCAGGGTGCTTCCCAGGTGTGTGTGGACATCCTCTGCCGCTTCTATTTCGAGCGCGAGGTCTTCGAGCAGCGCCGTAGCGGCGAGCTGATGCCGGACGAGATGTGTGCAATCATGATTGATTGCCAGAAGAAGACATACGGCGACGGTCTGGACGAGAATTTCCTGCACCCGTACATGTGGGCGGTCAAGGGCCACTACTACAGCACAGGTTTCAGTTTCTACAACTATCCGTATGCGTTCGGCCAGCTCTTTGCACTTGGTCTGTACAACCGCTCCCTCAAGGAGAAGAGCGACAGGCCGTTCTACGAGAAGTACAACGCACTGCTTTCACTGACGGGCCAGCTCCCGGCGGAGAAGGTTGCCGCAACTGCCGGCATAGACATCACGGATCCCGCTTTCTGGCAGGAGGGCATGGACATCATAGCCTCCTACGTAAAGCAGCTTGAGGATCTGGCGGACAAGAACTGATGCTGGTCAAGGCTGAGAAGTTTGCCCAAGGCGGCCGCGCGGTCGGCCACCTTGAGGATGGGCGTGTAGTATTCATTGATGGTCTCTTCCCTGGTGAAGAGGCTGAAATCTCAATAGTTGAAGACAAATCAAGCTACTGTATCGGTAAAGTTCTCAGCCTTGTTTCAAGGAGTCCCGAGCGCCGGGAGTCTCCCTGCAGGTTCAGCTCCCAGTGCGGAGGCTGTCCGTGGATAGAACTTTCCTATGACAGGCAGGTCGCCGAAAAGGAGAGGCTTCTCAAGGAGCTGTTTTCCGATTA
>JAJBWA010000041.1:0-4920 GCA_031935845.1 bacterium
GACCCGGGTATTCTCCATCCCGAATCTCGATACCGTGTTGCTCTATGAGAGAATAGATTTCTCCACGGAGTATTGAGGTTCCCCGGTACGAAGCGCGGAAATCACCCGCTTCATCCTCTGATACAAGACGTTCAATGGCTGAAGGGCGTGAGGCCGCGATGAGGAGCGGCGACATACCTGTTTGGTAGTCGCCGGGACGAAGCGCGGAAATCACACGCTTCAGACATTGAAACGGAAGAACATGACGTCGCCGTCCTGGACTACGTAGTCCTTGCCTTCCACACGCAGCTTGCCGGCTTCCTTCACCTTGGCCTCGCTGCCGTACTTGAAGAGATCCTCGCAGCTGTAGACCTCGGCCTTTATGAAGCCCTTCTCGAAATCCGTATGGATGACGCCTGCGGCCTGCGGGGCCTTGTAGCCTGCCTTGAACGTCCAGGCACGGTCCTCGTCGGGGCCTGCTGTGAAGAAGGTGCGCAGACCCAGCGTGGCATAGGCCTCACGGATCAGGACATTCATTCCGCTTTCCTCAAGTCCTGCTGCCTCCAGGAATTCTGCCCTCTCCTCCGGAGTATCCAGCGATGCAATCTCGGCCTCGGTCTTTCCGCAGATGACAACCACGGAAGAGCCGCGCTTTGCGGCGATATCGCGCACTATCTTTACATACTCGTTGTCGGAACCGATTGAATCCTCATCGATGTTGCAGACGAAGCTCACCGGCTTCATGGTAATCAGATGGAGGTCCTTCACGAGCTCGCGCTCATCGGGATCAGTGAGAATGGATCTGGCGCCCTGTCCGTCGGAAAGGCCCTTTAGGAGCTTCTCATAGATGGGGATCATGGCAAGCAATTCCTTGGAGTGGTTGACTTTGGCAAGCTTGGAATCCTTCTGGTAGCGTCTGTCCACGGTCTCGTAGTCGGCAAGAGCCAGCTCGATGTCTATGGTCTCGATGTCGCCGGCGGGATCGATCCTGTTGTTCACGTGGATGATGTCGGGGTTGTCGAAGCAGCGCACCACATGGGCAATGACGCCCACCTCGCGGATGTTGGCAAGGAACTTGTTGCCAAGACCCTCTCCCTTGGAGGCACCGGCTACCAGGCCGGCGATGTCCACGAATTCGGTGACGGCCGGAATGACCTTTGCCGGCGGAATCAGGCTGACTATCTTGTCCAGCCTGGGATCGGGCACGTTGACGATTCCGACGTTGGGCTCGATGGTGCAGAACGGATAGTTCGCAGCCTCGGCAGGTGCACTTGTGAGTGCAGAGAAGATTGTTGATTTTCCCACGTTCGGCAGTCCGACGATTCCGCAGTTAAGTCCCATATGAGCCCTCCAGAAACACGATGCGATGTATTTGAGATACTATCATATTTTCCACGCATTCTCCATATGGTATCATCTACACATGGCATTCAACCGCAAAGCCGACATCACCAAGCCCCAGGACATATTCTCCAAGGTCACCGCAATGCTTGTGGTCACATCTGACCAGGCTTCCTCAAGGACCGCCGCAGAGCGGCACCGCGATGAGCTGGAGTCCCTGTGCTCTACGCTTGGCATACGTTGCGCAGCCTGGGATTATTTCAACGTAAGGTCCTTCAACAGCGCAACTTACATAGGGTCGGGACAGCTTGTGAGGCTGGCATGGAATGCCCAGGAAAACCAGTGCAACCTCATTGTGTTCAACAACAGCATAAGCCCCCGCATCCAGCGTAATCTGGAGGAGATGCTCGGCATAGCCGTGGTGGACAGGCAGGAGATAATCCTGCAGATTTTCGCCGACAGGGCCACCACCAAGGAGGCCAGGCTGCAGGTGGAGCTGGCACAGCTCCAGTACTCGCTTCCCAGGCTCAAGCGCAGGTGGGCGGATCTTTCCCAGCAGCGCGGCGGAGTCAAGGGAGCCAAGGGTAGCGGAGAAAAGCAGCTTGAGCTGGACAAGCGTCAGGCGCAGGCACGAATAGTGAGGCTGAAGCGGGAGATTGCGGAAATCAGCCGCAGCCGCGATGTCCAGAGAAGAAACAGGACTTCCGGAAATATTGCCAATGTAGCCATAGTGGGCTATACGAACAGCGGCAAATCCACGCTGCTCAACAGGATATCTGATGCACAGGTGCTGTCGCAGGACATGCTGTTTGCAACTCTGGATCCCACAACCAGGCGCGTACGGTTGCCTGACGGAAGCTTTGCGCTGTTCACTGACACCGTAGGTTTTGTAAGCGACCTTCCGCATGAACTTGTGGAAGCATTCAAGTCCACGCTTGACGAGGCGGTGATTGCAGATGTCCTTCTGATAGTGCTCGATGCCTCAAGGGAGGACTTCATCTCATGCTGGGAGACAACACGTGAGGTACTTCAGCAGCTGGGAGCATTCGAGAAGCCGCGCCTTGTACTGCTGAACAAAATGGACAAGGTTACCGACGAGTCTCTGTTTGCCATCAACACGTTCTCCGCCTCGGGAGAACGCTGCATGAAGGTATCGGTTGCTCAGGACGATACAATGGAACCTGTGCTTGAGACCATAGCACAGATGCTCAGGGAGATCGGAAAATGAAGAAAGCATTCATTCTTTTTCTTGCCGTACTGATGCTTGCACTTCTTGCATCATGCCGCACCACAGTACCAAAGGCAAAGGCAGAGCCCTTTGTCCCGGAGCCCTCGCCTGCTCCGCTTCCGGAAGTATTGCCGGAGCCATCTCCAGAGCCCGCTCCCGAGCCACAGCCAACTCCCGAACCAACTCCGGAACCATCACCGGAGCCTGAGCCTGCCGCTCCTGCATGGAACACCGGAGACATCGGCCCCGGCGGCGGACTGGTCTTTGAATGCAACGGGCTTTTCCTTGAAACCGGCGAGCCCATCTACGAGGCCGGAACATTCGACGTTGCCGCAGCACTTGTGCAGGAACCGTACAGGCTTCCGGAGATCGGAGAGCTGGTGAACCTTTACTGGGACCTTGTGGAACCGGGACTTCTGGACATCGAGTGGACATACTACTGGAGCGGCACGGAAGTCGATGCCGATTCTGTGATGGTGATGAACTTCGATACAGGCTTTGAAGGCAGATTCTACAAGAACATGGACTTCGTCAGCGTCATTCCCGTGAGAGAGCTACATTGATTGCATTTGATTGGCTTGATTGCCTCCCGTCCTACCTGTTCTCTTCCAGTTTTCCGGCAAGCTGACCGCAGGCGCCCTTTATGGAGCGGCCCCTGCTGATCCTGATGGTGTACTCCACTCCGCGGGACGTCAGGGCATTGGTGAACTGCCTTATCTCTGCATCCGACGGTGTCTCGAACGGAAGCTCGGGGCAAGGATTGAATGGAATCAGGTTGACGATCACTTCCAGGCCACGGCAGAAGCGGGCAAGCTTGTCCGCATCCCTGTCGGAAATGTTCTTGTCGTGGATCATGCAGTACTCGAAGGTGAAGCGCCTGCCGCTGACCTTCTGGAATCTCTCCAGGGCATCTCTGAGCACCTTGAGCGGGAAGGCACGGTTCACCGGCATGAGGTCGGATCTTGTTTCATCATCTGCAGTTACAAGAGAGACGGCAAGCTTTACAGGGACCCTGCGTCTTGCAAGCTCGTTGATTCCCGGCACAAGGCCGCATGTGGAGATTGTGATACGCCTGTGGCTGAGGTTAAGCCCCTCCGGATCGTGCAGGAAGGAAATGGCGTGGACCACATTGTCCAGGTTTGCAAGCGGCTCTCCCATACCCATGAAGACCACATGGCCGATTTTTCCGGGAGCAACCTTCTGCAGGTGCATGAACTGCTCAACTATCTCGAAAGCCTGAAGGTTTCTCTTGAGTTTAAGTGTCCCCGTACGGCAGAACCTGCAGCCCATTGCGCAGCCTGCCTGACTGGAAACACATGCGGTGAGCTCTCCCTCGCGGTCTGTGAGAAGCACGCATTCGATTATGTTGCCGTCATGAAGCTCAAGCGCCAGCTTTGCGGCTCCGTCGGGGTCGCTCTGGCTGGTCATGACCTTGCTGGAAGACAGCGAAGGATGATCAGAGAAAAACCTTTCCCTGAGGGCCTTGGGAAGGTTGGTCATCTCATCGAAAGATGAGGCTCCCTTCACGAGCCACTGGTAGATCTGCCTGCCCTGGAAAGGCTTCTCCAAGCCAAGCAGCTGAGTGATCTCCGAAGGGGTCTTTGCATATAGGGAAAAGGCTTCGTTTTCCATGATTTCCGGCTCTTATACGAACATGCTTATGATGGCAACGATGACGCCGGTGATGCCCTCACCGCCGAGCAATCCGCTGGAAATGAGGTTCATTGTGTCATCCGAGGCCTTCGTAAGCTTCTTCACGATGGCTGAGATTATGTATCCCACACCCACCACCATGGAGATGTATGACGGCAGGTAGATTCCCAGTCCGATTGCGCTTGCAGGCACCTTGAGGAGGAACAGGACCAGGCCGATCACGATACCGATGTAGAACACCGGAGAAGATCCCAGTCCGCTTGCCATGGAAGCCACGGCACTTGCCTGAGGTGCGGGAAGCTCGGCCGTGCCGAATCCACCGAAGCTCTTCTTCATGACAAAGAGGACTATGACGGAAACCACTGCGCCGATGACGCCGCCGATTCCCTCGGCCAGGATCTGCTGCTTGGGATCGGTGTTGAGCATGTGGCCGCTCTTGAGGTCGTTCATGACGTCACCCGAAAGTCCGCATGCAACGGAGACGAGGCCGGCTGCAAGGAACAGGATCAGGAGCGACGGGTTCCAGATTACCTGGATCAGAAGCATGACCAGGATTCCGAAGACCTCCATGGGGTTGATTCCGCTCATGCCGGTGATCATTCCGCTGAGAAGACATGTCAGGCACACGCCGATGACGGCAAGGATTGCCTGAAGGATGTTCATCTCTGTCAGGATTCCCATCATGGCAGCGGAGAAAACGAGGATGGCGCCGATGAGGC
>JAJBWA010000042.1:0-5231 GCA_031935845.1 bacterium
CAATCCGGAGTGGGGATCGATGCTCTCCACAGGAAGGGCATATCTCAGGGGCTACAGCTACATGACGCTGTTCCCGGGTCTTGCAATAATGTTGACAGTCCTTGCCTTCAACATGGTCGGAGACGGTCTGCGCGATGCGCTCGATCCCAAACTCAAGAAGTAGGAGGCTGGCATGGAAAACGATAGAATCCTGCTTGAGGTCAGCAACCTCACGGTGAACTACGAACTTGAGGATGAGACCGTAGAGGCCGTGCGTGACGTTAGTTTCTACATCGAGAAGGGAAAGACACTCGGCCTTGTCGGAGAGACCGGAGCGGGAAAGACTACCACTGCGCTGTCTATCCTGAACCTGATTCCCGATCCGCCCGGGGTAATTAGAAGCGGAAAGATTACTCTCGGCGGTGAGAGTATCCTTGACAAGACCAAGAAGGAGATGACCCGTATCAGGGGAAAGGAAGTCTCGATGATTTTCCAGGATCCCATGACCAGCCTGAACCCGGTCTTCACCGTGGGTGACCAGATTGCAGAGGCCCTCATGATCCATGAAGGGCTGGACAAGAGTGCAGCCTTCAGGAAGGCCCAGGAGATGCTTGAGATAGTCGGAATCCCCGGCGAGCGTGCTCACGAGTATCCCCATCAGTTTTCCGGGGGAATGAAGCAGCGTGTGGTGATTGCCATTGCACTGGCATGCAATCCGCAGCTCCTGATAGCCGACGAGCCCACCACGGCACTGGATGTCACCATTCAGGCACAGGTCCTGGATCTCATGAAGGAACTGAAGAAGAGATACGGTATGGCGATGCTTCTGATTACACATGATCTGGGAATCATAGCCGAAACCTGTGACTACGTTGCCGTAATGTATGCCGGCCAGATAATCGAGCGTGGAACGCTTGAGGAAATCTTCAATACCGCAAGGCATCCGTACACGGAGGGTCTGTTCAACAGCCTCCCGAACATAGCCGACCGCAAGGAACGTCTGAAACCGATTCCGGGTCTCATGCCGGATCCGACCAAGCTCCCGAAGGGCTGCGCATTCGCACCCAGATGTCCCTATGCATCACCTTCATGCATTGAGGAGATGCCCGAGGACATTCATTTCGGAGGATCCCATTTCTGCAGGTGCAGTGCTTACAAGGACCCGAAGTTCCACATCGAGAGGGAGGATATAAATGAGTGACAAACTGCTGGAAGTGAAGAATCTCAAGAAGTACTTCAAGACGCCGAAAGGCCAGCTTCATGCCGTTGACGATGTCTCCTTTACGATAGAACGTGGAAAAACTCTGGGTATTGTCGGTGAATCAGGCTGTGGAAAATCAACTACCGGGCGCTGCATCATGCGTCTGATAGAGCCTACCAGCGGTCAGATAATCTTTGACGGAGTGGACCTTGCAAGTCTGACGAACAGGCAGATGAGGAAGGCCCGCAAGGATATCCAGATAATCTTCCAGGACCCGTTCTCATCCCTTGATCCCAGGCAGACGGTGCTTCAGGCAATAGCCGAACCCATCATCCAGAACAAGCTGATTACAGGTAAGGAAGCCATCGAGAAACGTGTCCTCGAACTCATGGAGACGGTAGGACTGGCCGAGCGTCTGATCAACTCGTATCCGCATGAACTTGACGGCGGAAGACGCCAGAGGATCGGAATAGCCAGGGCGCTGAGCGTGGAGCCCAAGCTGATAATCTGCGACGAGCCGGTTTCGGCACTTGACGTGTCCATCCAGGCACAGATCCTGAATCTGCTGGAAGACCTTCAGGACAAACTGGGACTGACCTACATCTTCATCACACATGACCTGAGCGTCGTGAATCACTTTTCCGATGATATCGCGGTCATGTACCTGGGCAAGATGGTCGAGAAGGCTCCTGCCGACGAACTGTTTGCGAACCCGATGCATCCGTACACCAGGGCGTTGCTTTCGGCCATCCCGGTTCCTGACCTGAGATACAGGCAGGAAAGAATCCTGCTCAAGGGCGAGATCACGTCTCCCGTGAATCTTCCCGATCAGTGCAGGTTCCTGAAGAGATGCTACAGTTCATGCGAAAACTGCAGAGGCAAGGAGCCGCAGATGGTGGAGGTGAAGCCCGGTCATTTCGTGGCATGTCATCTCTGCTCCAGATGAGAGGTATGGAAATGGGAAAAGACATAAAGCTCAGATGGCTTACGAACGCAAGTTTCGAGATTCACGGATGCGGTGAGGTAATCGTCACCGATCCGTGTCTGAAGCAGAGCACATGCAGGGATTTTGATGCGGATTCTTTCGACAGGGTGGATCACGTCCTGATATCACATCTGCATTGGGATCATATAACCGAGCTTCCTGATATCGAGAAGAAGTTTCATCCGAACATCTTCACAGGTGCCCTCGGGGCGGATCTGCTTGCATCATGGATAGACTGCAACACATCGTTCATCTATCCGATGTTCCCTGACCAGGAACTTGATATGGGTGCGGTCAGGATAAAGATGTTCTACAACCGGCATGCGAATGTCGACAAGACCAAGAGCCAGCAGACGGAAAAATGCGAGGAGTATGATTTCATGAAGCTCTATCCGGGAATGGAGAAGCTTCAGAGCATGGGCGGAATGGAGATGTGTTCCTATCTGATGACTTTCGAGAACGGATTCACGATCCTGTTCTGGGGAGGAAACATCACACGGAACCAGATATCCCATCTCCGTGGACTCAGGCCGGATGTCGCGCTGATGCAGTATTCCAAGCAGGGTGCCGTGGCGCTGACCGAACTGGCAAGTGCCATTCAGCCGGGTGTCCTGATTCCCCATCATCACGACCTGAAGATTCCGTTCCATGATCCCAGGAACACCGAGAAACTCAAGTTGCTCAGGGAAACATATACCGGGAATCTGATGATTCCTGAGAATGGACAGTGGCTCGAGTTCTGAACAACTGATATACTTCCGGTATGTCGAATGTATCCAGGATGTTCGTGAAGGCGTTTGAGTTCGCGGACAGAAGAAAGAATGCAGGCCAGACCACGCCGGAAGATGTCATACGTTACGATGACATCAGCTATGGTCCGGATCCGGTCTGGAACCTGCTTGATGTATACCGTCCGCGCGATGCCGAAGGACTTCTGCCGGTGATAATCAACGTCCACGGCGGCGGCTGGGTCTACGGAGACAAGTATGTGTACCAGTACTACTGCATGTCGCTGGCACGGCGCGGCTTTGCCGTGGTCAACTACAGCTACAGGCTCGCACCCGAGAACGTATTCCCCGCAAGCATGGAGGATACGGATGCCGTGGTGCGATTTGTGCTGAGCCATGCCGGAGAGTACGGCTTTGACCTCGGCAACGTCTTCATGGTGGGAGATTCTGCCGGCGGCCACATGACGCTCATGTACTGCATCATGTGTACGAATCCGGACTACGCTCCGCTTATCGGCGTGATTCCGCCTGAAGGCTTTGTCCCGAAGGCGGCCGTGCTGAACTGCGGAGTCTACGACATCTGCGAGATGCTCAAGGACAAGGGCCCGGCGCTGATGCTCCTCAAGCCCCTGGTCAAGGATCTCATGGGACTTGAGAAACTGCCTGACGTCCTTACGCCCGGGCAGGAGGCCCTGCTGTGCCCGGTAAAGTTCATGAACAACCGGTTTCCCACATCCTACGTCATGACTGCGCCGGGTGACTTTCTGGTGCGCCAGCCCGATTTCCTGCTTCCGGCGCTTGAGAAACTGGAGATAAAGCACACGTTCAAGGTCTTCGGCTCGGACCAGAACAAACTCAGCCACGTGTTCCACTGCGACCCGAGGCTGCCTGATGCAAAGCTGTGCAACGACGAGGAGATGGAGTTCCTCAGGGAGCTGTGTTCCGAAGGAGAAACTTGATGAAGGTTGCTTTCTGGGTTTTCTATGTCATTCTGTCCGCACTGTCCGGTGCGGTTCTGGAACTGAACCACAACACGCTCTGGGGTTGGGCTCTCTTTGTCCTGCTTCTGGTGGCATTCCCCGTCCTCTACAGGCTCAAGGCCCTTCCGGCCGGAAAGCTGGTGAAAATATTGTTCTGGCTGGGATATATCGTGCTGTTCGCCGGCATACTTCTTCTCACATGGCCGCCGGTCAAGGCAGTGCCTGCCTCCGATGCCTCAAGGCCGGATGTCACCGGCGTAATCCAGACGCAGAAGGGAAAGGTAAGCGGAGTCTACAGCGCCGACCACCAGGTCGAGATCTATGCCGGCATTCCCTATGCAAAGGCTCCCGTAGGAGAACTCAGGTGGAGACCGCCTCAGGATCCCGATGCCTGGGACGGGGTGTTTGCCTGCGACAGCTTTGCTCCCATGTCCATGCAGGTAACCAATCTGCCCATCTATGATTCACTTGTCCGCATCATCGGTTACCATGACTACAGGATCTCGCTCAAGGACAACTACATCCCTCCGGTAAGCGAGGACAGCCTGTACCTGAACATCTGGAAACCCGCCGGAGAATGCAGCAACCTGCCTGTCCTGGTCTATATCCACGGCGGTTCGCTTCAGACCGGGCAACCCTGGTACGATGACTACAGCGGCATGGATTTCGCAAGAAATGATGTGATCTGCGTGAATATGGGCTATCGTCTTGGAGTCTTCGGCTTCTATGCGGATGATCAGCTCCTGGAGGAAGACGGCACCACCGGCAACTACGGACTGCTGGATCAGATCAAGGCCCTGGAGTGGGTGCGCGACAACATCGCCGCATTCGGAGGGGATCCCGACAATGTCACCATCGTGGGTGAATCCGCCGGAGCCGTCTGTGTGGATGCCCTGTGTGTCTCGCCGCTTGCAAAGGGCCTCTTCAGGCGGGCCGTTCTGGAAAGCAGTACGCTTGCATCCGTGAATCCTCCGCATTCCTACAGGACATTCGATGAGGCCCTCTCTTCCGGAGAGGAGCTTCTGAAAAAGTACGGGTGCCCGAGTACCGGGGACCTCAGGAAGCTTTCCGCAAAGAAGATAGTCGGGGAGATGAACAGCCAGCACCATGTCACGGTCGACGGCTATGTCCTTCCCGATTCTCCATACAACCTACGCAAGCAGGGCATCCACAACGAGGAAGCGCTGCTTCACGGATTCAACGACCAGGAGAGCGGTCCGTTCATCATCTTCGACAAGACGAACCTCAGGAACTATGAGTCCAAGATCCGCTCATACTTCGGGGATTCTGCGGACGATGTCCTGAAGGTCTACAACGCCACCACAGACAAGGAAGCCGCAGCATACTGGGCCGAAGTC
>JAJBWA010000043.1:0-4470 GCA_031935845.1 bacterium
AAGGATGCCTTCGGCCAGATCAGTGAGTGTGGTCCGTTCGAGTTCAAGCGTCCCTATCCGGTGTTCATGCGCTGGTATGCGATCCTGGTTTACTTCTTGCTCATCGTTTATCTTGTCTATCAGCTGTTTAAATACCGTATGCGCCGCATGGCCGAGGAGCAGCAGCGCCTTGAAGCTATTGTGGACGAGCGGACCAAAGAACTGCGCATGGCGCAGGACAAGCTGCTGCGACAGGAGCGGGAGGCAGCCATTGGTAAGCTGACCAAGGGTTTGATCGACCGTATCCTCAATCCGATGAACTACATCAATAACTTCGCCCACCTGACCCTGGGCTTGTCGAAGGAGATGCGGGAAAACATTGAGGATGAGAAAGACAATATAACGCCCGATGTCTTCGAGGATTCCATGGATGTCATGGATATGATGAAGACCAACCTCGAGAAGATCGAGCAGCACGGAATCTCCACGACGCGAACCTTGAAAGCGATGGAGGAACTGCTGAAAGAGCGTTCCCAGAAGTTTGAATCCACCGATCTGGCCGCCTTGTGCCAGCAGTGCGTGGATAAATTCAAGAATTACTATGCCGACGACATCGCCAAGCTGGGTATCGAGGTGGAATGCATCCGACCCGATGCTCCTGTCATGCGGGATGTCGTAGCCGACCAGATCGGCAAGTCCGTCATGTCGATGCTGGCTAACAGCCTGTATGCCATCCGGAAAAAGGCAGAGAAGGGCGGGGAGTACCATCCGCTCCTTCGCGTATCTGTCATACAGGAATCG
The DNA here is from genome assembly GCA_031935845.1 of bacterium. Classification (GTDB taxonomy): domain Bacteria; phylum Spirochaetota; class Spirochaetia; order Sphaerochaetales; family Sphaerochaetaceae; genus UBA9732. The sequence continues at coordinate 781 of JAJBWA010000043.1, forward strand.
GATGGAGGCCATATCCTCATCAAGGTTTACGACAACGGTATCGGTATTGAACAAAGCATTATCAACAAGATATTCGATCCATTCTTCACCACCAAGCCGACGGCCGAAGCCCCTGGCGTGGGCCTCTACCTCAGCCAGCAGGTTCTGCATGACTGTGGCGGCACGATCACGGTTGATTCAGTGAAGGATGAATATACGGTATTCGTCATTAGTTTGGCTTAAGATAACTGTCCTATGGATGCGGAATTAGAAAGCTTGAAACAGCAGGTGGAATACTTGCAGCAGCAGTTGCAGAAGCAGGAAAAGATGGCCTCTCTGGGGCTGCTCAGCGCCGGCATTGCCCATGAAATACAGAATCCGCTGAATTTTGTGATCAATTTCAGCAAGATGTCAGGCAAGTTGCTGGAAGACCTGCAGGACCTGGTGGATGACTGTGCCGAAAAACTGGGGGAGGAGGATGCCGCCGACATGAAGGACATATCGGCAGACCTCCAGGAGAATCTCTCCAAGATTCAGGAGCATGGTGAACGCGCCATCAGCATCATCCGTGGAATCCTGCTGCAAAGCCGCGGAAAGGCTGGCGAGAAGCTGCCTACCGACATCGGACAGCTGGTGCATGAATACGTGTGGCTCAGCTATCATGCCATGCGGGCCAATGACAAGAGTTTCAATATCACAATTCGCGAAGAGATCCAGGAGAATATGCCCAAAGTCATGGTCATCCCGCAGGATCTGAGCCGGGCCGTGCTTAACGTCATGAACAATGCCTGCTATACCGTCAAGGAGCGGGCTGACCTGGAGGGTGAGAGCTACACGCCCACCATCGAGGTGAAGGTAAGCTTGAACCGTGGCGGCGCGGACGACGCGGAACTCCGCATTGATATCGCCGACAATGGCATGGGCATGACGCCCGAGATCAAGGAAAAGATCTTTGAGAATTTCTTTACCACCAAGCCCGCCGGTCAGGGTACAGGTCTGGGAATGTGCATCACCTATGATGTCATTACCAAGAACCACAACGGCAAGTTGCTCGTGGAAACCGAACCGAAGGTGGGTACCACGTTCACGTTTATCATTCCTGTAAAGATTGTAAAATGAGCATCAAGAGATATATACTCGCACTCTTCCTCTTTTGCTTCTCATGGGCCGCGCAAGCGCAGGACGCTACGCGGGTCTATGAGGCGGCCCAGGAAGCGTACGAGCTGGGTTTGTTTGAGAAAGCCGACACCCTCCTGACCCAATCGGTGAACAGCTTCCGCGGAGAGACCCGGATCGGTGTGTACAGGCTGCTGGCTCTGTGCAACCTGAACATGGACAAGCCCGACGTGGCGGAAGCATGGGTTTCCCGGCTGCTGGCCGTCGACCCGTACTACAGCGTGTACAATGACGTGCCGCGCTTCACTGAGTTGGTCAACCGGCTCAAGGCCGGCAAGACAGCTACGATTACCACCGCTTCCCAACAGGCGGAGTCCATTGAAGAGGCGCCGGTTCCCGTGACGCTGATTACGGAAGACATGCTGCAGCGCATCGGTGCCAGAACCCTGAAGGATGCCCTGATTGCGTATGTGCCCGGTATGACTGATATAGCCTGTAACGAGGAAATGAATGTGGCTATGCGTGGCATCTATTCTTCGGGACAGGAAAAGATCCTCATCATGTTGGACGGACACCGCCTGAACAGCTACTCCACCAACACGGCCAGCCCCGATTTCTCCATCAGCCTGGACAAGGTCAAGCAGATTGAGGTGCTGCGAGGCCCGGCTTCGTCCCTGTACGGTGGCGTCGCTCTGACGGGTGTGGTTAACATCATCACCAAGGAAGGATCGGATGTGGATGGTTTCATGGCTAAGGCAAGCGGCGGCAACTACGGACAGTTTCGCGGAGACCTGCTCTTCGGCAAACGCTATCTTTCCCTGGACGTCTTGAGCTGGGTCAGCATCTATCGCGCTGACGGCCAGAAGGTCCATTATGGCGCCAACTGGGATGAACAACCCTATGCGGTGATGCCCATCGAAGGTGACATGATTATCGGCGGATACAACAAGACCCCGTCCTATGACCTCGGCCTGTCGTTGAAGTGGAACAAATTGCACCTGCTATACAACCGCCGTTTTGCCAAGACGGTGGCGCCTCTGTCGCTCAGTTATTTCTTTACGCCCTACGAGTACGACCAGTACAGGAAGCTCAACGGCTATGCCCCCGGTTATGCCATCTCATCGCAGCATGCCGAACTGGGCTATGCAGACAGCCGCGGAAATTTTGCCTGGCAGGTTTCTGCCAATTTCGACTCCCAGGACCAGCAGCGTTACCAGGTGGACGGTGACATTCCTGAAAGCGGAACCGGCGGAAACGACTTGTATCCCAATGGCGCGGACAGTATCCTGATCAAGCTCTATGATCACGTGTTCCAGAGCGTAAAATGGAGTGAATACACCTACGGCGTTTCGGCACAGGGCAGTTACAACTACTCGTTTGGCAAGTCGCAATCCGGCGTCATCATGGTCGGTGGGCAGGCCAACCGCTTCAATCTGGCCGATGCCGCCTATCTGGAGGGCATCAAGTACGATCTCATCCTGAAGACCTACAACGATACCAAAGTCTTGAATACCGGCAAGGAGACCAGTGCCGATGCCTATGTCCAGGTCAAGCATTCCTTTGGCTACGGTATTGTCTTGAATGCCGGCTTGCGTTATGACTTCAAGTTGCGCTCGAGCGGCAAGAAACTGCACGTGCTCTCACCTCGTATCGCGCTTATCTACTCCCATCCCAAGTGGAGTGCCAAATTCAGTTATTCCAAGGCCTTCGTGGACGCACCGTATTTCTACCGCAACAATACCCTGGATATCAACTTTGGCGACGATAACCTCTTCCCTGAGTACCTGAACTCCTGGCAGTTGTCTTTCTATAGCGATGGCAAGCTGGTTCCCAGGCTGAAAGTCGAGGTGAACGGTTTTATCAACAAGGCTGACAACTTCATCATCCAGAGTGAGTTGGGAAATACGAACGCCGGTAGTCTTACCAACGCCGGTGTCGAAATGGCCGCCGGCTATTCAATCTCCCGCTTCAAGGTTGACGGGAACTTTACCTGGCAGCGGGTGCTGGCGTCCCAGAACTTCAGCATCTTTGACCACAGTGTCTATAACATCCCGGATTTCCAGGCCAACTTGACGGCGTCCTATGAGATTATCCGTGGCTTGAAAGTCAACGCACATGCCAATTTCCTTTCGAAACAGAAATCGCTCTATGCCCTGCCTTTCTTCCCTGAGGTGGTCATTGACATTCCTTCCCGCGTAATCGTCGACATGGGTGCCAGCTACGCCATCTGGAAAGTGGAGTTCGGGCTGAATGTATATAACATTGCCAACACTTCCTATCTGCAGGGAGGTTCCAGTGTCGCGCCCATGCAACAGGCCGGCCGATGGTTCCTGGGCCATGTGAGTTTCAAATTTTAATCAGTGAAGTACCATGGATTTGTATTGGGAGAAACTTGCCGGGAGACTGGCATCTATCATTGAAACCAAGAAGGACAAGGTCGCCTATATCATGGGCGACAAGAAAATTACATACGCCCAGATGGATGAAATGGCCTGCCATATCGCATCGGGAGTGGCCCGGATGGTGGAAGGCCAGGATGCCGATCCCGCGGTTCCTGTCCGTATCGGCATTTGCCTGGGAAGACACGAGCATGTC
>JAJBWA010000044.1:0-5941 GCA_031935845.1 bacterium
TATGTCGACGGCGCGATGACTGATGTAAAGACGGAGACTGCATACCGCTTCAGCGTCACGGTGGACAGCGGCTCCAAGATATCGGTAGGCCTTGGCAAAGAGGGTTATGTCGATTCCGGGCGCACTGTCGTCCAGCCGATGATCAAGCTGAAGAGCCCGAGTGTTACCTTCAAGGACAAGGAAGGAAAGGACTACAACAACAGGCCTCTCAAGTACCAGATGGTTACGGTGACTGCAAACGATCCCGGCGTGACACTCTACTACAGGGTTTCGGACGGCGATTCGGCATATTCCGGAGTCTATGAGACTCCTCTTGAGTTCAGACAGACAGGTTCCATAGAGGTCTGGGCAATGAAGGAAAACTACGAAACTTCGGATCACAAGACCGTATCCGTCAAAGTGACCTATGACATAGGAGACCTGGGTCCTTCCGGCGGAATCATCGTCTCTACAGCCGGAGGAATGTTCGATGACTGGAAGTACATCGAGCTGGCTCCCGTCAGGGCAGACGGATCCCAATATAAGTACGGTTACTACGCAAAGAAAGACGATTCCGAGGCTCTCAAGGTTTTCGATATCGGTAAAAACGAGGATCAGGAGATAGGAAACGGAGATTACTATACCCGTCAGCTCGTGATGACGATGACCGGCCACGCCTACGGTGCCATCGACAGCAGCTGGAAAATCCGCCCGAACGTTGCAGGTGAGAGGATCACGAAAACTGCCGCATCGGTTGCCGATTCCTTCGTGTATGAGCTGAAGACAAAGGTCAACGGCCGGACGCTCAGTTTTGCCGACTGGTACTTGCCGAACAGGACCGAACTTGTGTACATCCTGCAGAGACAGCTGAACGGTACAATCAACAGTTCCGTGCTGGTCAAGGGCAACTACTGGTCTACCGAGGAGAGCGAGGATTCACGTGGTGCTGCGACGCTGGTGATATTTGATCCGGAAAGCAAGACCAAGAAGGTATCCGAGTTTACTTCTGCCGCAAAGAGCAACATGGGATATGTTCTGCTACTGAGGAAGTTCAAATAATCCGATTGCCAACTGAATGAAGTGATGCAGGGAAAAAGAGCTGCGGTTACTAGGACTGGAATCTCTTGAACCGGAGTTCAAGGGGGACCCCCAGTTAAGTTGCCGATTCTGTTCCCTGAAACGACTGCGTCAGCAGAAGCGGGAGCAATGCACGGCTTCTATGCCGGAATCCGTTCTGTAAGTTTGAGCAAGAGAATTACGTCTCTTCGCCGCAACTACGTCTATCAACTTACAAATATCGTAACATAGGAAAAACCGCATTGGAAGTGTTTTCTTTCAACATTTTCCGATAATTAGTAAACACTTGCAGGCTATCACGGATCACCCATTTACAGCATATATAATTTCAGGAAGCAGCTGCATCTTGCGCGATACCGCATCCCTCATGTCATACATATGCTCGCCGATCTTCTCGAAGTTCAGCCGCTCCTCGAACTTGTGTCCGCTGGAAAGCAGCATGCTGCGGCACTTGAGCACGTCCGTGATCATCAGCAGCACCCAGTCCAGGCGCTTGGCGTCCTTGACCGTGTTCAGGGCCTCCAGGTACTTCTGGCTGTAGGAGCCGATGTCGTGGAGCGTGGGGACCTCGCACTGGGCCACGCCGATTTCCAGGCCGCCCTCGCTGTAGACCTTCATGTCCGCGGTGATGACCTTGGCCGGGTCGCGGCTCTCAAGGCCTTCCACCTGCTCGAAGATGGCATGTCCGAACGCACGGTAGTCGGAGATGCCGCTAAGCGGCGCAAGTCTTTCTACGGAAAGCACATCTATGCCGGTAGTAGTGGGACTTCTGAGGAGAATGGTATCGGTCAGTATTCCTGCAAGCAGGACCTTGGACGTGATGATGTCGGGCACCACGTTGTTCCTGACGAACAGCTGGTAGATTATGGTACAGGTGCTGCCCACGGGCTCGGCATCGATGAAGATGGGCAGGTCCGTCTTGGGGGCATCGAGCCTGTGGTGGTCGATGATCTCGCGGATCACGGCCTCCTCCACTCCGCGGATGCTCTGCGTGGGCTCGTTGTGGTCAACGAGTATGACGTTGTGCTTGGGCTTTCTGAGGAAGCACCTTCTGGTGACGAATCCCACGTAGCGGTCGCCATCGAAGACGGCCAGACCTCTGAGCTTGGACGATGAGAGGTGCTCCTTGGCTTCGTCGAACATGTCGGACATCTGAAGCACATGGCCCTGCTGGCCCAGCAGGTTGCTGACCGTGGGTGCCCTGCGCAGGCGCCTGATGGTCTCGGTAAGCTCTATGTCGGATACGAATACGCTGCCTTCGTAGTCCTTCCAGTCCATCTCGGGCAGTTTGCCCTTCACGTCCGTCAGGATGATGGCCGGAGCCTTGCTCTTCATGGCCTGCTTTATGTAGCGCTCGCCGAACGGCATGACCACGATTGCGTTGGGGTGCTGCTCCACATGGGATGCACCGGCAAGGATGGTGGCGTGGAACTTGGTCTTCTTGCCCTTCTTCAATGTCCTGCACTGCAGAACACGCTCGATATTTTCAACCGTCAGCTCGTATTCAGGATATTCCGCAAGGTTGTCGTTGAGGAACCAGCCGGCAATGTCATCGATACTCAGAAGGCCCTTGAAAGAGTCTCCGTCGAAGATGGGGATGACGGACGGGCGCTTTTCATACTTGTTCATGATCCTCATCAGCTCGAACACGGGAAGGCTTGCCTGGACCGGGTCCACGTCGGTGCGCACAACGTCGGCCACCTTGGGATGAACGTCACGCATGTACGGCGGCGGCTCTATGCCTATTATGCCGAACTGCGCGCTGACGTTGTCCGAAAGATGTCCGCAGCGGACTGCCGTGTAGTGGTTGACCCTGTCTATCGAGTTCTTGAGCACGGCATATGAATAGGCCGCGCATAGGGTGTCCATGTCAGGATTCCTGTGACCGGTGATGAAGATTTCGCTCATACCGAAATAGTATTCCATATCCGGTTGCCTTGCAAGCAAAGCGTAGTTCACAATCTGCACTCCTCTGTATTGCGTTTGTACGCACAATAGTGGATAATAAAGATGTTCATGTATTCATCAATGGAGGAACGATGATGGCTTCTAAAACTGCGAACCTTTATGCCAGGATTGAACCCGGACTCAAAGAGGAGGCTGAAGGAATTCTTGCTGAACTAGGTATCCCAGCCTCAAATGCTATAACAATGTTCTACAAACAAATTGTTCTGCATAAAGGACTTCCGTTTGTCGTGACGTTATCAATTCCCGCACGGGTCAACTACTCGGAGCTCGATGAAAGAGAGTTTGACCGGGAACTGGCAAAGGGCTATAACGACATGCTTGAGGGTCGCACAAAAACAGCGAGAAACGTATTTGAGGAAATCAGGAAGGACTACGGGCTATGACCTATAAGGTAGTCATTTCAGAGGAAGCGGAATACGACCTTCGATCAATCTATGAGTATATAGCGTTTTCACTCCTCTCTCCTGTAAATGCATCCGGGCAACTTGAACGCATAGAGAAACAGATTATGGGTCTTGACGAATCGCCGTATATGTATCCTCTTTTCAAACGAGAACCATGGAAAACCAGAGGATTAAGGTGTTTTCCCGTGGATAATTACATGGTTTTCTACATTCCGGATGATGAATCTTCCAAAGTTACAATTACCAGAGTCCTGTACGGAGGAAGAGATGTTAACAAAATCTTTGACCACTAATCCAAGGAGGCTGCCATGCTGCCGTTCTTCAATGAAAAAGCGCTTCTGAATCCCGAGGACCTGATCAGGGACAGGAGCACAATGCCGTTCTCGATGATCGTAACCTGGCAGACCAGTCTGCTCAGGGCGGCCGACAGCAAGTACGGGCTCAAGAAGATATCTACATTCAACTGCGGCCTTCCCTGCCCGGTTTACGAGATGAAGGTGAAGAAGGAAACGGTCGGCATAGTGAATCTGCCCATAGGAGCTCCGATATCTGCAGGATTCATTGAAGAATACCGCATCCGCGGCGTCATGCGTTTCGTGTGCATAGGCTCCGCGGCTTCATTGTCCCCGAAGACGGCCGGCAACCTGATAGTCCCCACCCAGGCGTACCGCGACGAAGGCACCAGCTGGCACTATGCCCCGCAGGACAGCCCGTGGATAGACGTGCTCTCCGCAAAGCAGCTCGATAGCCTGCTTACATCCCTGGAAGTTCCGCATGTCTGCGGCCGCGTGTGGTCTACCGACGCCTTCTACCGCGAGACTCCGTCTGCGGTGAAGATGATGAAGGAGCAGGAATGCCTGTGCGTGGACATGGAGTGCGCGGCCAACATGGCCGTTGCCCAGTTCCGCAACGTCCAGTGCTACCAGATGATGTTCAGCGCCGACCGCATGGAGAAGGAAAGATGGGAAGTCGGCAGACTGAAGAACATGGGGCGCGACATGTATGAAAAGTTTGCCGAGATTGCAGTGCGTGTGGCGCTGAGCTGATGCAAGAAACAGAATACTGAGATCGAACTTCGAAAATACATACAACATAGACGGTTAACGGCTCCGGCCTCGGTTTTTCTGAAAAAAATACTGTATTGTTATCGAATCCTCTTGCATAAAAATAGAATCTGATGGTAGTATGTGCTCAAATTTGTATCTATATATAGTAACGCATATATCGGATACGAAACACGGAGAGGAAAGTTGCTCAAGTACATCATCAAGCGCATACTGCTTGCACTTCTCACCATCCTGATCATCTGCCTGATCACGTTCTTCGTCATGCACGCGGTTCCGGGCGGTCCGTTCAACAGGGAGAAGGCGCTCTCGCAGGCCACGATCGACGCTCTCAACGCACGCTACGGGCTGGACAAACCGCTGTTCACCCAGTTCATCAACTACATGAAGGGAATCCTCCACGGCGACTTCGGCGTCTCGCTGAAGAACGGCCGTGAGATCAGCGACATGATCGCCGAGTCTTTCCCGATATCCGCAAGGCTGGGCCTCACGGCCATGGTCTTTGCCCTGACCCTGGGAATCATCCTGGGAAGCACGGCCGCAATCATGAGGAACAGGCTCCCGGACAGGATCATCGTGTTCTTCTCCACGCTGTTCACGGCAGTGCCCAGCTTTGTCCTGGCCACGCTGCTTCTGCTGGTGTTCTCCATCAAGCTGGGCTGGGTCCCGGTCTGGAGCGCCAACGAGACACACTACCTGCTGCCCGTGATGGCTCTTGCGGCATACCCGCTGGCATACACCACGCGTCTTGCCAAGACCAGCATGCTGGATGCCCTGGGGCAGGACTACATCAGGACCGCCAAGTCCAAGGGCGTGGCCCGCTGGAAGGTCATCTTCAAGCACGCGCTCAAGAACTCGATGATCCCCATCATCACCTATGCCGGTCCGCAGATAGCCTACATCATCACCGGATCGATGGTCGTCGAGACGGTCTTCACGGTAGGCGGAATCGGAACCAAGTTCGTCAGCGGAATCAACAACCGCGACTACACGCTGATAATGGCAACGACCATCTTCCTTGCAACGCTGATGGTAATCGCGACACTGATCTGCGACATCCTGTACAAGCTCGTGGATCCGAGAATCAAATATGAGTAAGGAGGGGAACATGGCTAAGAAAGACGAAAACGGCAATCCCAAGAAAGTCCCGTTCAGCCTGCAGCTGGACCTCTCCAAGTTCAGCAGCGCCAATTTCGAGAAGGCAACCGACGAGGAAAAGAGCCAGCAGGACGTCATGAGCGAGAGCACCACGTTCTTCAAGGACGGAATGCGCAAGCTGTTCAAGAATCCGCTGGCCGTGGGCAGCATCATCGTGCTGTCTCTGATCCTGATAATCATCATCTTTGCTCCGCTGATCGTGCCCTACAGCTACGAGGAGATCCTTTCCGTGGACTGCGTGAGGGACAAGGGTGCCAAGAACCTCGCCCCGTTCACGTACCGTGTGCTTGA
>JAJBWA010000045.1:0-8210 GCA_031935845.1 bacterium
AGGCAGATCCCGGGTTCTTGGCTATGGCCATGCAGGCACTGTATGCAAAGCTGCTGTTGTCTCCCGGAACGAATGAATCGAAAGTGTATGCGGGATTGAACATCATGTCGTCTGCAGATGGTTTCGAAGGCTTCTGCACCTTCTGATCCTGCTGCTGTTCCGATGTCTCGGTTTTGGAAGATTCTGCTGTTTTTTTCAGATTGTTCTGATTCTGGGTATCTTTTCTTACTTCAAACACTACTGTGAATTCGGATTCACCGAGTTCGCTTAGTGTGTTCTCTATGAGTTCCCTGTAGACCGCGTCCACCCTGTCCTTTACGAAATTCGAAGGAACATAGAGGGTTACTTTTCCCTTGTCTTCCGTGCCGAAATATATGCGCGAGAACCATGATGAGAACTCACTTTCGGGCAATGAATTCTTTATCTGGGAAATCGTCCTGCTCCATAGTTCTTCGTTCATAGTCCTTCAACCTCGCACAGTCATTAATAATATCTTGTTGAATTGCGCTTTTCAAGGAGGAAAAGGATGCCGTAAGCGCAGGGGTATTGAGCATTATTATTAAAATATATATATTATTATCAGTGTTATTTTACTTTAATAATAAGGGGTATATCATTTTATGAATGACGAGACCATGAACCAGGAGGAGATGATGGATCTTGCCCACACCTCGGCGGACTACACCGGAGAGAACATACAGGTTCTCAAAGGTCTTGAAGCAGTCCGTGTCAGGCCGGGCATGTACATCGGATCCACAGGTCCTGACGGACTTCACCATCTTGTCTACGAGGTGGTGGACAACTCGATCGATGAGGCTGTGGCAGGTTTCTGCAGCACCATCAGGATCACGATAGACAAAGGCAATTATGTCACCGTCGAAGACAACGGAAGAGGAATCCCCGTCGACATCCATCCTACGGAAGGAATCAGCACCCTCGAGGTCGCCCTCTGCCATCTGCATGCCGGAGGTAAGTTCAACGGCGGAGCCTACAAGGTGTCCGGTGGTCTTCACGGTGTAGGTGTCAGCGTAGTCAATGCCCTCTCCGACCATCTGATTGCAACGGTGCACAGGAATCCCGACATGTACATGCAGGAATACCACTACGGCAATCCCGTGGAGCCCGTCAGGAAGATCGGAAGCACAGACAGGATCGGAACCACAATAAAGTTCCATCCGGACACAACCATCATGGAGACGGACAACTTCAATTTCGGAGTCCTCTGCGAGAGATTCAGGGAACTTGCCTTCCTGAACAAGGGCGTGACCATCACCGCCATTGACAACCGCGAGGAGAATCCTGAGGAGAAGGTCTTCCATTTCGAAGGCGGAATCAAGGATTTCGTCTCATACATCAATGAGAACAAGAAGGTAATCCCGGAGGGAACCGAGCCCATCTACTATTTCGGAGAAAGGGCAAACGACAACGGAGCCGCCATAGTCGAGTTTGCAATGCAGTACAACGACAGGTTCGACGAGAACCTCCATTCATTTGCAAACAACATAAACACACGTGAAGGCGGAAAGCACCTCATCGGCTTCACCAGCGGTCTTGTTGCTGCGTTCAAGAACCAGCTTCAGAACCACATGAAGGAACTTGTGGGAAAGAACAAGAACGCCGAGGCATTCTTCGAGTCAGATGACTTCAAGGAAGGCTTCAATTCGGATGTCCGCGAAGGTCTGAGCGCCGTGGTATCCGTCAAGATCACCAATCCGCAGTTCGAAGGCCAGACGAAGATGAAGCTCGGCAACTCCTATGTACAGGGAATCGTCTACAGCTTCGTCTACCAGAAGCTCAACGACTACTTCGACGAGCATCCGGACCAGATAATGGTCCTGCTTGAGAAGACGGTTGCTTCTTCAAAGGCCAGGATAGCCGCCAAGAAGGCGCGCGAGAACGCCCGTAAGAAGGGTTCCGTGAGTCTGCCGGGTAAACTTGCACCCTGTACCGAAAAAGATCCCGCACAGTGCGAGATTTTCATCGTCGAGGGAGATTCTGCAGGCGGAAGCGCCAAGCAGGGACGCGACAGAAGAATCCAGGCCATCCTCCCCCTCTGGGGAAAGATGCTCAATGTCGAGAAGACCAGAGAGGACAAGGTTGAGGGAAACGACAAGCTCCAGCCGGTCATCGACTCCATCGGAGCAGGACTGGGTGCAAGCTTCGACGTCACCCGCGCACGCTATCACAAGGTCATCATCATGGCCGATGCCGATGTCGACGGATCACACATCCGCACTCTGCTTCTGACGTTCTTCTTCAGATACATGAGGCCGCTGATCGATGCAGGCTATGTCTACCTTGCAATGCCGCCGCTCTACAAGATCACCATAAAGGGCAAGGACTTCTACGCCTTCAACGACGAGGAGAAGGCAAAGATCCTCAGCGAGCACAACGAGGACGAGTCGGATTCCAAGAACGTCAAGATCCAGCGCTACAAGGGTCTCGGTGAGATGAACCCGGAGCAGCTGTGGGAGACCACGATGAATCCCGAGACAAGGTTCATCGGAAAGGTCCATCTTTCCGACGCAGTGGAGGCCGACCACGTGTTCTCCATGCTGATGGGAGAGGAAGTCGAACCAAGACGTCTGTTCATCGAGCAGAACGCCACGTACGCACAGATTGACGCATGACAAGGGAGGGAAACGAGATGGATGAAGAAATCAAAGACAGAGTAATAGTCTCAGACCTTTCCGAGGAGATGAAGAAAAGCTACCTCGACTATGCCATGAGCGTCATCGTCAGCCGTGCCCTTCCCGATGTAAGGGACGGTCTCAAGCCTGTCCACAGGAGAATCCTGTACGATATGTATGATCTGGGAATCAAGTCCACGGGATCATTCAAGAAGTGTGCAAGGACAGTCGGAGACGTCTTGGGTAAGTTCCACCCGCACGGAGACGCATCGGTCTACGATGCCCTGGTCAGGCTTGCCCAGGACTTCTCCATGCGCTATCCGGTGATCAAGCCGCAGGGGAACTTCGGATCCATAGACGGTGACCCACCTGCAGCCTACAGATACACAGAGGCAAAGATGGCCCGCATGGGAGAGCTCATGCTCCAGGACATCGACAAAGATACGGTCAATTTCGTGCCCAACTTCGATGAATCCCTCAAGGAGCCTGAGGTCCTTCCCGCCGGATTCCCCTTCCTGCTTGCCAACGGAACAAGCGGTATTGCAGTCGGTATGGCAAACAACATGCCGCCGCACAACCTGCGCGAGATCACGGATGCCCTCTGTGCGCTGATCGAGAACCCGGACATCACCGTCCTGGATCTCATGCAGTACATGAAGGGACCCGATTTCCCCACATACGGCAAGATCTGCGGTACAAAGGGAATCAGGGATGCATTCGAGACCGGTAAGGGAAAGATCGTCCTGCGCGGCGTCTACCACATAGAGGACCACAAGACTCACGAGAGCATCGTGTTCACCGAGATCCCCTATCAGGTAAACAAGGCCGCCCTGGTCAAGAAGATCGATGACCTGCGCAAGGATGATGTGCTGAAGGACATTTCCGCAATCAGGGATGAATCCGGACGTGACGGTATCAGAATCGTCATAGAGCTCAAGAAGGATGCAGTTCCGGAGATCGCGGTCAACCACCTGTTCCTGAACACGGACCTGCAGTCCAACTTCAACGTCAACAACCTTGCCCTTGTGGAAGGAAGGCCCAAGTGCCTGAACCTCAAGCAGATGCTCTACTACTATCTCGAGCACCGCAAGGAAGTTACTACACGCAGGACAAGATTCGACCTTGCAAAGGCACAGGAGCGCGAGCACATCCTGCTGGGTCTGAAGATCGGTCTTGAGAACATCGACGAGGTAATCGAGATCATCAAGAAGGCCGCAGACAACGCCGAGGCATCGGTGAACCTGCAGGCCAGGTTCGGACTGACCGACAAGCAGGCCAACGCAATCATCCAGATGAGACTGGGACGTCTCAGCCACATGGAGACGCAGCAGATAATCGACGAACTCAACGAGCTTGAGATCAAGATCGCCTTCTACAAGGGCCTTCTCGAGGACGAGAAGAAGATGCTTGCAGAGGTCGAGAAGGAAATCAGGGAGGTCGGAGAGGAATACGGCGACGACAGACGCACGCAGATCGACCTGCACGAGGTCGACGGCCTGGTGGACAAGGACTTCATCAAGAAAGAGGATGTCGTTGTCGTAATCACCAACAAGGGCTTCGTGAAGCGTGTTCCGGCTGACGAGTACAAGTCCCAGGGCCGCGGAGGAAAGGGCGTCAAGGGCGCATCCCTCAGGGATGAGGACTTCGTGGAGCACATGTTCTCTGCCTTCTCACACGACCATATCCTCTTTGTCACCAACTTCGGGAAAGCCTACTGCCTGGAGGTCTGGGAGCTTCCCGAGGGCCAGAAAGTCGGAAAAGGCGTCAACATCAAGGCAATCCTGCCCAAGATGGAGGACGGAGAGAGCATTTCCGCCATCATCGACTTCAAGGATTTCGATGAATCGGAGAGCATCCTGATGGCAACAAGATTCGGTGTGGTCAAGCAGGTCAAGCTCAACGACTTCATAAACGCCAGGAAGAACGGAATCAAGGCCATAGTCCTTGATGAAGGTGATGCCCTGATCAAGTGCCTGTTCGTCAAGCAGGGCGACGAGGCCATGATAGTGTCCAGAAACGGCAAGGGCCTCAGGTTCTCCGTAGATGACGTCAGGATCATGGGAAGAGCCACACACGGCGTCAGAGGCATGAATCTTGCCGACGGCGACGAGATCATCGGCCTTGTGAAGGTTGAACAGGACAAGTCGATAATCCTTGTCACCAACACCGGAAAGGGCAAGCAGGTTGGCTTCGACCAGTTCAACAGACACAGCAGAGGCACCATGGGACAGCTGATCTACAAGCTTGGCGAAAACATGTATCTTGTTTCAGCACAAGGAGTTAACGATGACAATGATGTGGTCTGCATCACCAAGAAAGGCCAGACAATCAGGACACACGTCAACGGAATCTCCGCCCAGGGCAGGAACGCAACCGGCGTCAACGTGTTCAGGATGAAGACTGATGATGACTACATAGTTGCAATGACTGTAACGAATTATCAGGAAGATGAGCCTGAAAACGCTGAAGGTGCCGAAAACGCCGAAGTTTCCGATGCTTCCGAAGTCGGAACAACCGAAAATGAGCAGATTTCCACAAATTCTGAGAGCGAAAAGGAATAAGGAAAAATAATGGAATAAAGCTCGTTTCGGGCCACATTATTCTGTTACTGTGTACAGTAACACAGGTCAAAAACCGCATTCTAGCTATCTGGAATGCGGTTTTTCTATGTTCCGGGAGTTTTTCAAAAATTGAACCAAGTAACTTCAGAAAAATGAAAAGGGTTCATTTGGCGTCTAGAAATGTTTCACGTGAAACATGGTTCATTTTCTGTTTCCATGTAATGGGATGATGTGTGGCTGTTTTGTTGTTGTTTCCAACAACACTTCTTCTGCAAATAAAAAACCAGGCCGAAGCCTGGTATGTGATTGATTGATGATGTTTCACGTGAAACATTGCTGTTTTTACTTCTGCATGTCTTCCAATGTAAGGTCAACAACCTCGAGATCTTCACTGACATTGTACTTCAGCATGCGCTCTACGCCGTTTTTGAGGGTCATTTCGGCCATCATGCAGCCGGCACAGGCTCCTCTGAGCTTTACGAATACTTTGTTTCCTTCCATCCTGACGAAGTCTATGTCTCCTCCGTCGTTCTGAAGGGATGGTCTGACCATATCTATAGCTTCGACTACTTTCTTCTCCAAATCTTCCATGGACTGCTGTCCTCCTGTGGTTAAATGTAGGATAAGTATGATATTAAGTCAATAATATGATGACTTTTGGTGTTCTTTGTTCTATATTTAAAGCATGCAGGCTAAAAAAATCATATTTTTGAATCAGAAAGGTGGTGTCGGTAAGACTACTACTGCTGTTAATGTTGGTTCTGCTCTTGCCAGAGAAGGCTATAAAGTACTCCTGGTGGACCTTGATTCCCAGGGAAATATGTCCAGTTCCGTGTCAGCTGACACTTCTAAACCCGGTATTTATGAGATTCTGGCAGGAGAAGCAGGCGTTTCTGCTGTTCAGACCACTCCTGTAGAGGGTTTGTATTGCTTAAGCGGCGGAATCAACATGGCCGGACTGGCTGTTGAGCTTGTAGACGAGGAGGAGCGCGAGTTTTTCCTGAAGAATGCGCTGGCTCCGTTTGATAATCAGTACGATTTCATCTTTGCAGACTGTCCTCCGGCATTGGATCTTGTGACAATGAATGCTCTCTGCTGGACCGATTACGTGATAATTCCCATGCAGTGCGAGTATTTTGCAATGGAAGGCCTCAATCTGCTGCTCAGAACCGTAAATTCGGTCAAAAAACGCCTAAATCCTAATCTGAATGTACTTGGAATCGTGTTTACGATGTATTCAAAGAGGGCAAATCTCAATAATGAGGTCGTTGATGACATCACGACATACTTCAAGGATCTGGTATTTGAGACAAAAATCCCCAGGAATGTGCGTCTGAGCGAAGCTCCGTCACATGGATTGCCCATAAATGCCTATGATAACAGCTGCAGCGGTGCAAAAGCCTATGCTGCTCTTGCAAAGGAGGTCCTGAGCCGTGCCTATTAATAAAAAACATGGTCTAGGCAGAGGAATCAACTCTCTGATTGATGAATATTCTACCTATGAAGTGAAAAAACTTGAGGAAACCGGTTCAAAAATCATGGAAATCGAGCTTTCCTCGATAAAACCCAACCCGAATCAGCCAAGAAAGACCTTTGATCCCGATGCCTTGATGGATCTGAGCAATTCAATCAAGACTCAGGGCGTGCTTCAGCCGATTCTTGTAGAGGAAATCGCAGAAGGCGTGTATGTAATCGTAGCCGGTGAGCGACGCTACAGGGCGGCAAAGATGGCCGGACTTGCCAAGATTCCGTGCATAGTAAGGTCGTTCTCAGATCTCCAGAGGATGGAGATTTCCCTTATAGAGAACATCCAGAGAGAGAACCTGAACCCTGTCGAAGAAGCCCGTGCCTTCTCATATCTCCTTACACAGGCAGGAATTAAGCAGGAAGAACTTGCCCAGAGAGTAGGTAAGGGACGCTCTACAATCACCAACAGCCTGCGTCTTCTGAACCTTCCGGAGAAGATGCTTGAAGGTCTTGAGAAGGGATACATCACTTCCGGTCATGCAAGGGCACTTCTCAGTGTAGAGAATCCTGCGGACCAGGAGATACTGTTCTCCAGGATTATCTCTGAAGATATGTCCGTAAGACAGGCTGAAACCCTTGCTAACGAGTTCAACAACGGCAAACGTGCAATCAACACGCTACCTCTCAAGGAGGAGAAGCCTGCTGCAAGTGCAAAATCGCCTGAAATCCTGTCGATTGAGGAGAAATTCCTCTCTGCCACAGGCTGCAGGGTCGAGATCAAGGGAAAGTACAAGAACGGAGCCATCAGGAAAGGCAAGATCCTCATCCCGTTTACGTCGGAAGAAGAGCTGGAAAGAATCTACCAGATGCTGGTCCCTGGTGCTGACCTTTATGAGTAATTACTTATAATATAAGGAGTTAAATATGAGTTATAAAGATAAAGACGGCCTTTATGCCGTCATTGATACACAGAAAGGAAACATTGTCCTTGAGCTTGAATACAAAAAGGTTCCCATGACGGTTGCCAACTTCGTGGGCCTTGTTGAAGGTGAGCTGAATCTTGAGGATCCCGGTGAGAATTTCTACGAAGGACTCAATTTCCACCGTGTAATCGACAATTTCATGATCCAGGGCGGCTGCCCCAAGGGAGACGGAACAGGCGGTCCCGGTTATTCTTTCCCCGATGAGTTTGATCCGTCGCTGCGTCATGACGGTCCCGGCGTGCTGAGCATGGCAAATGCAGGCCCCGGAACCAACGGAAGCCAGTTCTTCATCACACATGTGAAGACTCCGTGGCTGAATGACAAACATGCTGTTTTCGGACACGTTGTCGAGGGGCAGGATGTGGTCAATGCAATCCGTCAGGGTGACAAGATCAACACCATCACCATCGAGCGGATAGGTGAGGATGCCAAGAAATTCGTCGTTACCAAGCAGATTTTCTCCGATCTGGTGGAAAATGCCGCCAAAAGGGCTATGGAACGCAGAAGGGCCGAGATCGAG
The DNA here is from genome assembly GCA_031935845.1 of bacterium. Lineage (GTDB taxonomy): Bacteria > Spirochaetota > Spirochaetia > Sphaerochaetales > Sphaerochaetaceae > UBA9732. Next base: position 8,162 of record JAJBWA010000045.1, read on the forward strand.
AAGATCGAGAACGAGATTTCCAACCGCTGGCCCAACACCGTAAAGACCC
>JAJBWA010000046.1:0-4182 GCA_031935845.1 bacterium
GATACGTGAGATTGAACCCCTGTCTGTACCTGATGATGGTGCTTGCCGTCCTGATGACTCCGTTCACGGCCGGTGCCGCAGAGATCATGAGCAAGGCCAGCGAATCGATCTGCTCCAACAATCCCGAGGGACTGTTCGTCACTGTCTGGGTGGGAATCCTGGAAATCTCGACCGGAAAGCTCACGGCGGCAAACGCGGGACACGAATATCCCGTGATCAGGCAGCCGGGAGGAAAGTTCGAGCTTCTCATGGACAAGCACGGCATAGTCGTAGGCGGAATGAGCGGGGTGAAGTACAAGGAATATGAAGTCATCCTGGAACCGGGCTCCAAGCTGTTCCTCTACACCGACGGTGTGCCGGAGGCCACGGATGCCGACGAGAAGATGTTCGGAACCGACCGCATGGTCGATGCCCTGAACATGGATCCGGATGCTTCTCCCGAGCAGATTCTGGAGAACGTCCGCACTGCGGTGAACGAGTTCGTGAAGGATGCAGAGCAGTTCGATGACCTGACAATGCTCTGTCTGGACTATCACCCCTCGGGCAAATCAAAATAATGTGAAAGTAATATAATAATATTAACTTCCATTTTGCTGGGCGTCCTGTTAGTATATAAACGGGACGCTCCGTTCTTCTGTCCGGAGAGTCCTTAGAACACTGAAGGAGTCAGCAGCAATGGAGACAACCTTTCGCGGAGGAGTTCATCCGAAAGGCCGCAAGGAATTGAGCCGTCAGGTTCCGCTGCGCATGTTCGAGACCAAGGGGGACATAGTACTTCCCCTTTCCCAGGGCATCGGCAAGCCGGCAAAGCCTGTGGTCAAGAAGGATGATCCGGTCCTTGTGGGCCAGATCATCGCTGAGGCGGACGGATTCATATCGTCAAATGTCGTTTCCTCGTGTTCCGGCAAGGTGAAGGCAATAGAGAAGCGCCGCACCATATCCGGATCATCGCAGGAATGCATCATAATCGAGAACGACGGACAGTACACGCCGGTCGAGGGCATGGGCGTGAAGGAGGATGTGAATCTTCTTTCCAATGACCAGATCGTGGAGCGCGTGAAGAAGGCCGGAATCATCGGTCTGGGCGGAGCAGGTTTCCCCACTCACGTGAAGCTGGCCCCGAGGGATCCGTCGGCAATCCGCTACATCATAGCAAACGGTGCCGAGTGCGAGCCGTACATCACATGCAACGACCAGCTGATGCGCACGGAGGCAGATGCAATCCTCGAGGGTCTTGAGATAATCCTCAGGCTGTTCCCGAACGCCAAGGGAGTGGTTGCCATAGAGGACAACAAGCCCGAGGCCATTGCCTCCATGAGGGATGCCGCTGCAAAACGTCATGTCGAGAACAGGATCACCGTTCTCCCGCTCAGGACAAAGTACCCGCAGGGCGGCGAGCGCAGCCTGATCCAGGTGATTGCCGGAGTGGACTTTCCGGTGTCCAAGCTGCCTGCCGATGTCGGATGCATTGTGGACAACGTCGGAACCATCTACGCCATAGGACGTGCGGTGGTCTACAACGAGCCGCTGTTCATGCATGTCCTCACGGTCACCGGAGAGGCGGTGTGCAATCCCGCGAATCTGATCGTACGCGACGGTACGATGGTGTCCGAGCTTGTAGAGGGTTGCGGCGGCATAAAGGAAGGCATAACGCTCAAGAAGATACTTGCCGGAGGTCCCATGATGGGATTCGCCATGAGCTCGCTGGATGTCCCCGTGGTCAAGACCACCAACGCAGTCACGCTTCTGGCATCCGACGGAGTGGAGGAGGCCGAGGCAAAGCAGACCAACTGCCTGCATTGCGGACGCTGCACCACGGTGTGCCCGCAGGGACTTCTTCCGCAGCTGATGGCAGATGCCGTCCATGTGGGTGATCTGGAGCGCTACGAGCACAAGCTGTACGGTCTGGAGTGCATTTCATGCGGCTCCTGCACATATGTGTGCCCGGCCAAGAGACCCCTGACACAGATCTTCAAGCAGACAAAGGCCGAGATAATGGCACAGAAACGCGCAAAGGCAGGAGGTGGTAAATGAACAGTGCAATAAACATTTCCTCCGGCCCCCACGTAAGGGACAGGTGGTCCACCCGCTTCATAATGGGGATTGTCCTTATGTCCCTCATGCCCGCCACCATAGTGGGCGTGATAGTACACGGGGTGCATGCACTTCTGATAATCCTGGTTTCCGTGGCGGCCGCCGTGGGAACGGAATTCCTCTTCGACACCATCTGCCACAAGGGAAAGAGCTATCTTGACGGAAGCGCGGCGGTCACCGGACTTCTCCTGGCGCTGTCGCTCTCTCCCGATACTCCGCTGTACGGTCCCTTCATCGGATCCGTATTCGCCATCCTTGTGGTCAAGTGCTGTTTCGGCGGTCTCGGAAAGAACTTCATCAACCCGGCCCTGGCCGGAAGGTGCTTCCTCCTGATCTCGTTCAGCAACTCAATGACGGTGTTCAAGGTGGATATGGTTTCATCCGCCACTCCCGTGGCCGAACTTCTTGCAGGAAAGGCAGTCAACGTGACGTCCATGTTCCTCGGAACATCCAACGCAGTCATCGGAAGCTCGATAGCAGCCCTTCTGCTGGGTGGCCTGATCCTGTGGGCGTTCGACATCATCCACGGTGAGATCTGCTTCTCCGTCCTGGCCAGCTTCACGCTGTTCATAGGTCTGTTCGGCGGCCAGGGATTCGACCCGATGTTCCTTGCAGCCAACATCTGCGGAGGCGGTGTCGTGATGGGTGCGTTCTTCATGGCCACCGATTATGTCACGTCTCCCGTCAGCAAGCTGGGGCAGATGATATACGGACTCATCATCGGAGTCCTCGGAGGCCTGTTCAGGGTGTTCGGTTCTTCTGCCGACTCGTTCAGCTACTCCATCCTGATGGGAAACCTCTTCACTCCGCTGATCGACATGTACATTCTTCCCAAGCCGTTCGCATACCGCAAGAAGGCAATCGCCCGCCAGAGCGGTCATTACGTAAAGAAGCCGCTTTCAAAGCGCATCCCCAAGTCAGTGATAGTGATTGCACTGATCACGCTGCTTGCAGGCCTGGCGCTGGGCGGAGTGTACAAGCTCACGGAGGACAACATCCGCGAGCAGAAGGAAAAGGCCGCATGGGCTTCGTACCAGACGGTTGTCCCGCAGGCGGTGAACTTCAAGGCCGTAAATGCTCCGGACGTGTACGGCCAGATCTACGGATCCGGATTCGGAAGGACCATGATCAACGAGGCAGTCATAGGCATGGATGCAGACGGAAAGACCGTAGGCACTGCCGTCTCGGTGACATCGTCAGAGGGTTACGACGGCAACATCACGGTCTCCGTAGGAATAGCTCCCGACGGAACGGTCAACTGCATCTCGTTCACCGAGCTGCATGAGACTCCGGGCAAGGGAATGCTTGCCGCAGACGAGGAGTTCATATCCCAGTTCGACAACCGCAACGTCACCAGCTTCAAGCTTCTGACCGGAAGTGCGGCAGAGGTATCCAACGGAATCGACTGCATATCCGGTGCCACGGTGACCTCGAAGGCCGTGGTGAATGCGGTGAACGCAGCACTGGATTTCTTCCACAAGACCAAGGGGGTGCAGTGATGAACAAATATGTTGAAAGACTGTATAACGGCCTGATCAAGGAAAACCCCACGCTGGTGCTCATGCTGGGCATGTGTCCCACGCTGGCGGTGTCCACCCGCGCCTTCAACGGCATCGGGATGGGTCTAAGCACCACGGCGGTCCTGATTCTCTCCAACCTCGTCATCTCCCTTCTCAGGAAGGTGATTCCGGATGAGATCAGGCTTCCGTCCTACATAGTCATAGTCGCATCGCTGGTGACGGTCACGGAGCTTCTGATTGAGGCCTACCTGCCGTCGGTCTACGATGCGTTGGGAATCTACATCCCGCTGATCGTGGTCAACTGTATAATCCTCGGCCGTGCCGAGGCCTATGCCAACAAGAACACGCCGCTTCTGTCCGTCATGGACGGTATCGGAATGGGGCTCGGATTCACGGTGGCCCTGACCCTTGCAGGTCTCGTGAGGGAAGTCCTCGGAAACGGATCGGCATTCGGAGTCAGGATTCTTCCGGAAAGCTGGGAACCGATGGGAATCTTCGTGCAGCCGCCAGGAGCCTTCCTGGTCATAGCGCTGTTCATAATCATAATGAACGCCATCGGAATCAAGAC
>JAJBWA010000047.1:0-7948 GCA_031935845.1 bacterium
ATATGGTCATAAAGGCAAAGGATATGGAAATCCAGCACGTCACCGGCCTGCGCGGCGGAGACGGGACGCTGGAGAAGCGGATAATTGCTCCGGCAGATGAGAACCTGCACCAGAGGCTTTTCGGCAGGTTCACCATCCCCAAGGGATGCAGCATCGGAAACCACCAGCATCTGGGGGAGACCGAGTACTACTACATCCTCAAGGGGGAGGGCATCCTCACAGAGGACGGAGTTGAAACCGTAATGAAGGTCGGTGACGTCTCTGTCACCGGTTATGGCTCGAGCCACTCGATCCGCAACGAGAAGGACGAGGATCTGGAATTCGTTGCAGTGATCCTGACCGAGAAGTAAATGAATGTTTGATGGCCTGTCGTACTGACAGGCCGTCTTTTTGCATGGTGGGGGAAATCATGGACCTGTTCGACATCCTGAGCATGATAGGCGGGCTGTGCCTGTTCCTGTTCGGCATGAACATAATGAGCACCACGCTGGAGCGGCGTGCCGGAAAGAGCCTCAGGATCATCCTGGGAAAGCTTACCGACAGCAGACTTGCGGGCTTTGCAACGGGCCTTGCCGTTACGGCGGTGATACAGAGCTCGTCGGCAACCACCGTCATGGTTGTTGGATTCGTCAACTCGGCCATGATGACGCTCAAACAGGCCATGAACGTGATAGTGGGCGCCAACGTGGGTACCACGGTCACTGCGTGGATCCTGAGCCTTTCGGGCATCAGCAGCGGCAGTTTCCTGCTCAGGCTGCTCAAGCCGTCGTCGTTCACTCCGGTTCTTGCGCTGATAGGAATAATCATGCTTCTCAGGAGCAAGGACAGCAGCAGGAAGGATACGGGAACCATACTTCTTGCGTTCTCCACGCTGATGTTCGGACTCCAGGTCATGTCGGATTCCGTGGCGGTGCTCAAGGACATGCCGCAGTTCCAGAAGCTGTTCGTAAGCTTCGAGAATCCGTTCCTGGGACTGATCGTGGGTGTCGCCATGACGGCCGTGCTTCAGTCCAGTTCTGCGGCCGTGGGTATCCTGCAGTCCTTTGCAGCGGCAGGACTTGTGCCTTACGTGACATCCATTCCCATGATCATGGGACAGAACATCGGAGCCTGCGTGCCCACGCTGATTTCCGCCGCAGGCACCAACAGGAACGCAAGGCGCGCGGCCATGTACCACCTGTGGTTCAACCTGTTCGGCGCGGCCTTCTGGCTTGTGGTGTTCCTGCTGTGGAAGCACATACTGGCATCGTCAATCCTTTTCAGGAACGCAACGCCGCTGGGAATCGCAGTGGTGCACACATCGTACAAGCTGCTGTGTGCGGCCCTGATACTGCCGTTCAACAACCTCATGGAGCGCTTCATCTGCCGCATCGTGCCGGACAACAGCACACCTGATGCCAAGGTGGAGCTGGATGACCGTCTGCTCAAGGCTCCGGCCCTGGCGCTGCAGCAGTGCAAGGTCTCCATGGACGCCATGGCAAAGGCCGCAATGGACTCCATCAACGACAGCCTGGTGTGTCTTGATGCATACACGCCCGAACTGGACAAGTCCATACGGGAGCGCGAGGACCTGACCGACCACTACGAGGACATAATCGGCACCTATCTGGTAAAGCTGAGCACCCAGAAGCTCGGCGGGGACGAGACCGTGGTCAGCGCAGCATTCCTGAAGATGCTGACGGATTTCGAGCGTATCTCCGACCACAGCGTCAACATCCTTGATGCAATAGTGGAAAAGAACGGGAAGGGGATAGAGTTCTCGGAGGATGCATCGGCAGAGATCAACGTGATCGTCAGGGCAATCAGGCAGATAACGCTTCTTGCCTACAACGCCTACATAAACAGGGACGTGGAGTCGGCGTTCAGGGTGGAGCCTCTGGAACAGGTGGTGGATTACCTGAAGGAAGAGATCCGTACGCGTCACATCAGGCGCCTTCAGCGCGGCGAGTGCAGCATAGATGCCGGCTTCTTCCTGAACGACCTGCTGACGGCCATGCAGAGGGTCAGCGACCACTGCTCAAATATTGCAGGCTGCATCATAGACGCATCCATGAACAACCTGAACCTGCACGAGACGCTGAACGACTACAGGCACAACAGCGAGAAGTTCGACAAGGCGTACGAGGATTTCAGACGGCAGTACCAGCTGCCCGATCAGAACAGGTCCATTCCCACCAGCAGTCCGATGTAGAGAGACGGCACAAGGGCGTTGAAAGTGTAGCCCGGCTTGTGCATCCTGTCCTGCATGACATAATCCGTAATTTTATCCGCATTGAAGAAATAGTCCAGATCGAATGCAACGGTGAGCTGGAGCGTGGAGCCGTCGAACACCACGGTGCCCTCGGGTATGACATACACTCCTGTCCTGAGGTGGGCAAAGGCGGTGTGAAGTGCCTCAAGGGACGTGCGCGGGGTCTTGTCGTTGTAGATGAAATCAAGCTGCCACGTGGTGTAGCCGCCGCTTATCTCCACAAACGGCTCGAATATCCAGAAGGCAAGCTCGGGCGGCTCCCAGAGGAAGCCCAGGGCCGTCATCTTGTAGCTGCGCCTGATCCTTTCGTGCGGGTTGTCTTCCTGTAACACGGGGAAGCCCGATGTGTAGCGTGAGAGCAGCGTAATGGAGGCCCACTTTGCCAGCATCAGGCGTGCCTGCTGGGTGATGAAGTCTATTCCGTTGATGGACTGACCGCCAACGCCTGCGTAGGTGTCGGACGCGACCCATGTCTTTTCCCTGAAGAAGCCTCCGGCATCAAGGATGAATGATCCGAACGACAGGGACTGCGTGAGGTTGCGTCTGTGCTCGAAGACCAGGATTCCGAAATCCAGGCGCGTGGTGAATGTCCAGCTGCCGTCGTAGGTGAGCGAGTAGCCTGAGCGTTTGTAGTCCATGAATGCCCCGAAGTTGATCCTGAACTTCTCCCAGTACTGGGGAAGCACGTACATTCCCACCCGGATGAGGTCTGTTATCCTGTATGAACCGACCAGCATCAGGTCAGCATAGGGGAGGACGGAAGTCTTTCCGACATAGGGGATTTCCAGGAATGCCCGGTTTATGACCTTGTCCATCAGCTTCTCTATCTTTGCAAGGCCCAGGTTCCCGTCGGCGTCCACTCCTGCAGAAGATCTTATCTCGAACCTGAATCTGTCTCCCTGATACGGGTAGAATGACCACGATGCCGTGAATAACAGCTCGTCATGCCTGACGTCAGCCTGGGGATCCGTGTAGGCATCAAGATAGAAGTGGAACCGTGCAGGGCCGTTGATGACCGTCAGGAACGAATTGAATGCCACGAAGTCGTCGTTGTCCTTGGACAGTCCCATGGAGAGCCTGTCGTTTCCCGATCCCAAAAGGATCCTGTTGTCGAAATCGAACGTGAACGCGCAGATCGTACACAGCGGCAGCAGGAGAAGAAGGACAAGGGGTATCAGGACCCGGCGGGACATGTTTCGCATGCCATCAGATTAAAACATCCGAGGCCTGCCTTTCAAGATTCTGATTGACGCCCGGCCTGAGAGTAATATAATCTCAGTGTATAGAACACTACAAGGGAGCAGTTTCATGGCTGATTCAAAGAAAGTCACGTTTGATTTCACTGTCATCACCAAGGTTCTCGTCGCCTGCATGCTGGTATTCATGGGCATCGCAGGTTTCATCAGTACACGCGGAACATCATTCACACATCCGCTGTTCAGTTTCCTGAACGAGGATGCATTCATCTACATCGTCTCGGGTCTCGTGGCCGTTGCCGGACTCGGCATCCTGATGGCCCAGTTCCTGCCCGGACTTCCTTCATACATCGGAACCGTCAGCGGCATCATCGCACTGATCTTCTGGATTGCCGTCGTTTTCTTCAAGGACATCGCCGAGATCGGTGACGCAGAGTTCATCGACTTCATCCAGAGCATCGCCATCGACCTCATCATCCTCATCGCCGTGGCACAGTCCACAGTGCTGAGCAAGAAGTAATCAGGAGCCTTACCATGAAGAAGACTGTTGCAGTACTGCTGCTTCTGGCCGTCGTCATCACCGGCGTGTTCGCCGATGACGCAAAGCCCGAAACAAAGAACCTCATCCACTCGATCACCATCGACGGCGGATTCGATATGCTGTATTCCAAGGGACATGAGGATCTTCCCAATGATCAGAACCCCAGGGAATTCACCAACAGCGCTTTCGGTGCCGGAGCATGCATCGCGCTCACGCTGGATCTGTCCGCAGTCCCCAACTTCCTCAAGGAGGGTTGGTTCGGCTACATCGATGGCGGAGTCTACTTCACCGGAAAGGTCAGGATCGACGACCATGACTTCCCGGAGGAGGGGGATCAAAGGAACTTCACCTTCCTGGGTGCGAAGAGCCATGTGGCCATCCTCAGGCAGGTCGATTTCGGAATCCCCGTGGACTTCGCGTTCGGAGGCGGATTCGCCTTTGACATGATCAACCTGAGCTACAAGCACTACGATGTTGTCTACATGGAGTCGGTGCAGAATTGGGGAGCTTCACTGTTCATCATGGCTGACTACAATCTGGGCAAGCATTTCGCAGTCACGGCTGTCATCAATCCGGACTTCACTTTCCTGACCGTCGTAGACAAAAAACAGCAGTACAAGGGATCTGAGATAATCACCAGATACATATCGTTCGGATTCGGCTTCAGCCTCGGCGCAAGGCTCGGATTCAAGTACATCTTCTGATCATGGATAAAGATACGCTGCTTGAGACATTGAAAGGCAGACTCATCGTCTCGTGCCAGGCACTGGACGATGAGCCTCTGCACAGCCCGTTCATAATGGGCCGCATGGCTCTGGCCGCAAAGCAGGGCGGGGCTGCGGGCATCCGCGCCAACACGCCCGACGACATCATCGAGATAATGAAGACGGTGGACATCCCGGTCATAGGTCTCTACAAGAAGGTCTATTCCGATTCGGAGGTCTACATCTCTCCAACCATGGCGGAAATCGACGCACTGGCTTCCACAGGGTGCGACATCATTGCCATGGACGCCACGGACCGCACGCGTCCGGGCGGAATCGGGCTTGATGCCTTCTTCAGCCAGGTCCGCAAATCATATCCCGGCCGGCTTTTCATGGCCGACTGCTCAACGCTGGAGGAATGCCTCCATGCCAGAGACCTGGGCTTTGATCTGGTGGGCACCACCATGCGCAGCTATACGCCTTACACCAGAAACGTGCGCATTCCCGATTTCGAGCTCATGAGGATGCTCAAGAAGGAGCTCGGCATGCCGTTCATCGCCGAGGGCGGCATATGGAGTCCGGAGGAGGCCAGGCTGGCCATAGAGTGCGGCGCCTTTGCCGTCGTGGTCGGTTCCGCCATCACAAGACCCCAGATCATCACGGAGCGCTACGCCAGGGCCGTGGAAGGCAAGTAACATTTAGTTTACATCTTTGTTTATGACAGTGACGGAGCAGGGCGGACCTGCCCCGGAGGAGTTATCATGAAGAAAGCCATAGTTCTGATTCTTGTTCTTGCAGTTGCATGTACTTCAGTATTCGCCGCGGACATATCGCTGGGCGTAATGCAGAATTTCCTTGATACAAGTTTCATCGCCGACTTCGAGTTCGATCATTTCGGAGTCGAGGGATCGGTGGGTATCCCCCTCATCTGGGGTACCGCAAGTCTTGTCGATGCCATAACCAAAGGCGAGGACATCAGCATGGGCGAGGGCCTGGAGATGGTCCTGCTTCCGGGTGTCATGGTCAACGGATACTGGAAGGCATTCGACGGTAAGGTCATGGACCTCAGGCTGGGCATCCAGGCCGACGTGATCGGACTGTTCACCAACAACCTGACATCGGTCATCGGTCTCTGGGGAACTTCAGTGGGACTGGATTTCAAGTTCAACGACAGGTTCTCCGCTAACCTCACGGGAACCCTTCCTGCCGCAGCATGGCTGCAGTTCTTCGGCGAGGATGCCGCAAAGTTCGGCGGTTTTGCCTATGTCGCCGGCGGAAACAACGATATCGGTGATGTCTTCGTGATCATCTTCGGACAGCTGCTTCCCGGTGCAATGTCGGAGATAGCAAGAATATCCCTCAAGTGGAAAGTGTGAGGAAAGGCATTTGAATTGATTCCGGCGTCATTCGGACGCCGGATTTTTTTTCTTCTTCAGACCCAGCGGGATGGACCTCATGCTGATTTCCATGATGGCTATGAAGGCTATGCCGAACAGCAGTACGAACAGCAGGAGGTCGTTCCAGTAGTCCAGGACGTTTTCCCTGGTGTGTGCATACTCGGGAACCTGCACTGCCTGTGTTGTCTTCTCGAGCACGAAGTCGCGCACCGTATCCTCTCCCACAATGTCCATCAGCGCACTGATCTTGGCCTTGAGCACGATCTCCTGATTCCTGTAGTTCTGAACGAACGGCAGGGAGACCAGTGCGTCGATGATCTCGCCTACGGTTATCCTGGCGTCGATCTCGGTATCCTGGAACCTGTCCAGCGTCTCGAACACCTTGGCCTTTTCAAGCAGCATCCTGAACGTGTAGCCCTGAAGCGGACGCTTTTCCATGAGTTCCTTCACGAATGCGCTGTCCATGATGGTGTCTATCAGCTGTCCCAGCTTGAACGATGCGTTTATCTCCATGTCTCCCAGGAATATCATGATGGTGTCCAGCGTGTCGCCCACGGTGATGAGGTTGAACAGTATCTTCTTGTCCTTGACCTTCTGGAAGGTCTCCACGTTGTTCAGAATCCCGTAGATCTCCTGCATGGTGAATACCTTTCCGAACGTCTGGTCCTTGAGTTCCTCGGTTGTGGGAATGATGTCGTGCTCACGCAGGATATCGATCAGTTCTCCTATGCTCATGTCGAGGTTGAGGTTCTGGTCAAGAAGGACATCCGCCATCTCGCTGCCCAGGATCATGTCGCGTAGCTCACCCACGGTGAAGACACGTCCCACCACGGTATCGCGCAGCTTCTGCACTCCCGGCGAGGGGTCGTCTGCATCCAGCGTGTCGATGATCTCGCCTACGGTGAACTGGGTACCCACCTCGTTGTCCTTGATGCTCTCAAGCAGGTTCCAGCCCAGCACCATGGGCCTGTTGTTGTAGTCTGCCTGGGATGCTATGCACTTGACTCCGTAGTTGGAGATGGTGAATTTCGATATGCTGTGGCTCCAGGCCTGGATGTTGATGATGCTGCCGGAGAACACCAGCTGGATCACCAGTATGAACGGCATCACCGTCATGGCGGTGGAGACTTCCCTGACCAGGGCCGACACGCACAGGCACAGCAGGTCCGATGCAAACGAGATCAGGAACATCGTCACGGCGATCTCCACGGCAAGGTTGCTTATCACAAGGCCCTCGTACGGGAACTGTATCCCGATGATCGTGCATGTGTACATCGTCAGGATGGTCTGAAGGATGCACATGACGGCCTGATAGACCATGACCGAGACTATGTATGAGGACAGGTACATGCCGCCGTCCTTGAGCCTTCGGATCATCCTGCGCTCGCGGCAGACGGTCTTGATGGAGTTGAAGCATCCGTTCCAGACCGCAATGCAGGTGAGGGCCAGCGAGCCCTTGATGGTTCCGTCCATGGTGGTGAAGAAATCGGCCTTGGCTATGGAGGCCACGATTGTGGTTATCAGCACCGCTATGGGCAGGTTCACCCAGTCATGCCTGAATGCAAAGTATCTCAGAAGGCGCTTGAAGTTGCCGCCCAGGTCTCCGAACCATGTATGCTTTCCGTGCTCTTTTTCTTCCTCGATCCTGTCGTCGATCTCATGCTCGTGGGCCTGCTCTTTGGGCGTGAATGAGGGGGAGAATCCCCAGATCAGGGCCGCAATGCCGTTGGCGAAGATCCATACGCGAATCAACCATCTGCTCTTGCCGTAGCTGTCGGTCATGCCCTTGTATACCCTGATGCCGTAAATGACTCTCACCATCACCAGGGCAAGCGCCAGCGCTATTGCAGATATCGAGA
>JAJBWA010000048.1:0-4731 GCA_031935845.1 bacterium
CGAGGGGCGGGGGGGGCTGATAGGGGTCGTGGGTGGCGGGCAGCGTGCGGGCTTCTTCCTTGGTTGCAGAGACGAGGGCGCAGTTGTCCCTGATGAGCTCGAGGAAAGAATCGTGGTATCTTCCCACGGCAAACGGATCTGCGATGTCGAACGAGACCACTGTGTTGTTGCGCTTGGCTATTGCAAGGGCCTTGCGGATTGCCTCCATCTGGTTCTGCGTGTCCAACATATAGCCGGTGAAATGGAAGAAGGCGGCGCTGCCGACCTCGCTTTCAACAACATCGTCGGGACAGAAGTCCCTGTTTGCCCCGAGGTATGTGTTCATCGTGCGTTCTGAGTCCGGAGTAATCAGGATTATGGAGGAACCCGTGACGTTGGCATCCGAGACGGCCAGGTTGTCGTGGACGTTCAGGGCCGTGAGCCGCTCGCGGTAGATGGAACCGTACTCATCGTTTCCGATCTTTCCGGCAAGCGTGGTTCCTATTCCAAGCGATGACAGCGTTATGATGGTGTTTGGACAGGATCCGCCGCAGGAGAATGAAGGATCCTTCTTCTTCTTGATGAATTCAGTGAGCTCCAGCCTCTTGTCCAGATTGATGAGGTTCATGGTGCCCTTGAACAGGCCCAGTTCCTTGAGCTCTTCTTCCGAGATGTTCACGATGACATCTATAAGCGGGTTTCCGATTCCATAGACGGTCTTCATCTTTCCCTCCATCATCCGGTGTCAGAGCGGCTCCGTTGCGGATATCAGGTAATCCCTGGAGCTCTCGTCAACCATGTCTATCAGCATTTCCCTGACCCAGCGGTGATATTCGTCAACCATGTCGATTTCATCCTGGGTAAGCATGTCCTTGTCTATCAGATCCCTCTCATAGGGGCAGCAGGTGAGCACCTCGAATGTGAGGAACTGACCGAATTCCGTCTTCATGGCTTCGGTGACAGCAACAAGGTTCTCTATCCTGATTCCGTGCTTTCCTTCCTTGTAGATGCCGGGCTCATCGCTGATGACCATGCCGGCTTCAAGCGGCACCGGGTCTCCGGTTCCCTGCTTTGATGATATGCGCTGCGGACCTTCATGTACGGAAAGCCTGTATCCCACGCCATGACCCGTACCGTGGAAGTAATCCATTCCCTTCTGCCAGAGGAACTGATGCGCAAGGGCATCTATCTGATGTCCCGTTGTTCCTTTTGGGAAAATCTGTCCGGCAAGTGCCAGATGGCCCTTGAGGACCAGAGTGTAGTCTTCCTTCTGTTCCTGTGTCGCCTTTCCGAAAAGCAGGGTACGGGTGACGTCGGTTGTTCCGCATGTGTACTGTCCGCCGGAATCCAGGACAAGAAGTCCGTTTCCTGTAATGGGGATGTCGGTCTCTTCCGTGGCGCTGTAATGGACCACGGCACCATGGGCTCCGAATCCGGCTATGGTATTGAATGACGGACCAAGATAATCCTCTTCCATTTCCCTCTCATCCGAAAGCGCCTTTGCTATGGAAACTTCCGTGAAGTCGAACTCGTTGCGTTTGACCATTGCAAGGAAGTTCACGAGTGCCACACCGTCCAGGATGTGGGCCGTCCTCATTCCCTCAAGTTCTGTCGGATTCTTCACTGCCTTGAGGTCCGTAGAATACTCACGCCCTCTGGATATGGTGACGTTTTCCGCCTTGGATATCGCGTTGAGCATCTTCATGTTGATGCGCTCCGGATTGATCCTGATCACGGTATCCTTCAGGGCGGAAAGGACCGTGGCTACGTCATCGTACGGCAGGACATCGTAGCACTCCGGTTTTACATCACGGAATCTGGCCTTTGGCGTGAACAGCCTGACGCTGTCGGGCCCGATGAGCAGGTGTGCCAGGAAAACAGGAGTGTCATTTATGTCGGAGCCCCTGAGGTTCAGTATCCATGCTATATCGTCAAGGCTGGAAATCAGATGATAGCCTTCATTCTTCTGATGTCCCATCTCGCGTATCCTGTTTATTTTTTCCTGGGCACTCATCCCGCACAGGCTGTCGTCCATCTTTATGACCGGATTCTCCGGCATCGACGGACGGTCCGTCCAGATGACATCCAGCAGGTCGTCCGTGGCCCGGATGTCGATTCCGTTCTGCCTGTAGCGCTCGTCGGCGGTAATCATCAAGGTTTCTGCCGAAATACCCACCTTGCCGCCTTTTCCGAAGTTCTGCCTGAGGAAATCAAGCGGGGATGATGCTTCCGGTCCGTCGATCTTGCGCATCTCGAACACTGATCCTGAAATCTGGGCCGCGCACTGGACGAAATATCGCGAATCCACCCAGATCAGGGCCTTGTCCATGGTGACGATGACCGTTCCGGCGCTGCCGGTGAATCCGCTGATCCATCGGCGTGCATGCCATCTGTCGCAGACATACTCGCTCTGGTGCGGATCGGTTCCGTTGATTATCCAGGCGGAAAGCCCCGCCTTCTTCATCTGGGTTCTGAGGGCTTCAACCCTTTCGTTTACGGTCATTGTTCTTTCCTTTTCTATTCTTATATGTCACGGGCTGTGTCTTCAGTGCAAATATGATCATGGCCACGCCCGCAAGGATCATAACGAAGCAGAATATCTGGCCCATGGATATGTTCAGGACTGACTTGAACAGGGCAGTGGGCTCTGTTTCCTTTCCGAGTGCGATGATGAATCCGAGCTGGCTGTCGGGTTCGCGGAAGTACTCGATCACGAAGCGCACCAGACCGTATCCGATGAAATATGCTCCGCTGATGATCCCGGGCCCGTTCTTTGTCTTACGGCTAGAGGCCAGAGGCCTGATGACGAACCACAGCATCAGCCAGAGCAGGATGCCCTCGAACAGTGCCTCATACAGCTGGGACGGGTGGCGCGGAAGATTGATGTAGGAACCCTGGGTGTAGGTCATGCCGATCTTGTCCGCAACCTCGCGTACCCATGCGAGATCCGTGGAGAACGACGGAGCATCGGGAAAGACCATTCCCATGCCGCTTGTGGTCACGCGGCCCCAGAGCTCTCCGTTTATGAAGTTTCCGAGCCTGCCGAACGTGTATCCGAGCGGAATTCCGGCAATGACATGGTCTGCCAGGTCGAGCAGCCTGTAATTGTGCTTCCTTGCAAAGAGCCAGCCTCCGAATACCGCTCCCACGACACCGCCGTGGTAGCTCATTCCCGGAAGACCGACGAACTGTCCGTTGCGGAACGGCCAGAATATCATCCACGGATGGGTCCAGTAGTACCATGAGCCGTCATAGAACAGGGTGGAGAACAGCCTGGCGCCCAGAATCAGGAATCCGATCGAATAGCAGAACAGCGTAAGGGAATCGTCCGCCGACATGCCGTTGAGCTCACCGTGCCTGCACTGGTATCTGAACAGGGCGTAGGTGATGGCGAATGCCACGATGTACATCACCGCGTACCATCTCACAGGCAGGAACGGAACCACAAGAGGCGATATCCAGCTGGGAAAATCAACATACATCTGCATGCAAGAATAATACCACATTAATACATGCAAGCAAACGAGTGTTGTCCAATATGTTTTTTTTGTGTGGTTTCGCTCAATGTAGGACGAGCACCGGAAAATGATGTATATTTCATTCTATGAAGAAAGCAATTCTGTCATTGATCGTCCTGTTTGTCTTTGCAGGACTTCTTTTTGCAAACGGTTCTCCCGAAGATCAGAAGATCATCGAGAATCTTCTCAAGAATTCACAGTCCCAGTATCCGACATACGTCAACGGTACAGCGACAAAGGCTTCCTCTTCCACGGGTTCGGAAATCATTTCACGTGACATGGCCACGTTGGAAAGGCTTTACCAGTATGTGGACAAGAACTTCCTCTACGACATCGACTATGAGGCTGTCTATGAGGCCATGGCCACCGCGCTGTTCGATGCACTGGGCGACAAGTACACCTACTACGTGACGGCGGAGGAATCCGACGACTACGAGGAAGAGATCACCGGAACCTACGGCGGTCTGGGTTTCTATTTCACCAAGACATACGTCGATTACCAGGATCCTGCGGACGAGAGTACGCTCTATGCCCAGCTGACGCAGGTCTTCCCCAACACTCCCAGCTCCAAGGCCGGACTCAAGGCCGGTGACTACATCATCGCCATAGACGGCGAGTCGGTTGTGGAGCTTGAGGCCACCGACTGTGCCAAGAAGATGAAGGGTACTCCGGGAACCTCGGTGAACATCACCATCAAGAGAGGTGATTCCACATTCACGCTGTCCATGACAAGGGAAGTCATCACGGTTCCTACCGTTGAGTACGAGATGATTTCCGGAAGCTCGACGGCGTATCTGAGGATCCTCGAGTTCTCTTCCAGCACCTATACGGCCATCGGAAACGCACTGGCGGATCTTTCGTCCCAGGGAATGCAGAAGCTGATCATCGACCTCAGGGACAACCCCGGAGGAGATGTGGACGTCTCTCTCGCGATCGCAGACATGTTCATCAGTGATTCCGAACTTCTCTCGATATCATACAAGGATCACACGAGGGACGTGACTTATAGGGCCAACAACGGCGTCATCGTTTCTCCTGATGTGGAGGTTGCCATCCTCGTCAACGGCGGAACCGCCAGCGCCGCAGAGATATTCTCCGCCGCCATGAAGGACAACGGACGTGCAGTGCTGTTCGGAACCAAGACGTACGGAAAGGGAATAATGCAGATCGTCTCGTCGTTCGGAACCGGCTATACGTCGATCACCACTGCAAGCTTTGTCGGTCCTTCCGGCAA
>JAJBWA010000049.1:0-3784 GCA_031935845.1 bacterium
ATCAGGGTATCCCCGGAGTCTCTTCTCAACCAGCTGAAGATCAGGGGCTGCATGGAGAGGGCACAGCTTTACTGGCACAGAAGGCTGCTTGCCGGCGAGTATCCGCAGACCATCGGCGGAGGAATAGGGCAGAGCAGACTGTGCATGTTCCTTCTGCGTAAGGCCCACATCGGCGAGGTCCAGGCTTCGGTATGGCCGGAAGAAGACCGCATTGCCGCAAGGAATGCCGGCATCATCCTTATGTGATTCCAATTAAGGACAATAAAAAACGGGAGGCTGCGAATGCCTCCCGTTCCTGTATCTGAAGACCTGTGATCAGAATACGACCACGACTTCTCCGTTCTGATATTTCTCTGCAACCCAGTTCTTGATCTTGTCGCTCTGAAGAGCCTTGACCAGTGCCACGATTGCGGGATTGTTCTCGTTGCCTGACTTGACTGCCACGATGTTCACGTACGGGCTGTCTGCACCCTCGACCACCAGACCGTCCTTGGTTGCCGAGAGACCTGCGGCAATTGCATAGTTTCCGTTGATGACTGCTGCGTCGACGTCTGCAAGGACTCTGGGAAGCGATGCTGCCTCAACCTCTGCAAAGGTGATGTTCTTGGGGTTCTCCACGATATCGATCGGAGTTGACTCGAGGTTGTTCGAATCAGCAAGCTTGATCAGGCCTGCGCTCTCCAGAAGCAGAAGTGCCCTGCCTTCGTTGGTGGGATCGTTCGGAATTGCGATCTTTGCTCCGTTGGGAAGATCGGCAAGCTTGGTGTACTTCTTTGAATAGAGTGCGAGCGGCTCGATGTGGATTCCGCCGGCGTTTACGAGATGGAAGCCTCTCTCTGAGTTGAATGACTCGAGGTAGGGGATGTGCTGGAAGAAGTTTGCGATGATCTCACCGCTCTCGACTGCCTCGTTGGGGGTGACGTAGTCGGTGAACTCCTGGACAACAAGCGTGATTCCCTGTGCTGCAAGGTCATCCTTGATCTGGTTGAGCATCTCGGCGTGCGGCTCGGGTGTTGCACCGACCGTGATCTTTGTCGTTGATGAAGCCTCTTTGGCTCCGCTTGCGAATACTGCGAATGCAGTGACGAGCACCAGAATGAAAACGATAGCTTTCTTCATAAAATATCTCCTGTTTTAATAATTTGTAAATTTGATTATGTCAGACGATGTCCCTTTGCGGACCCTGGATGCAATGGTAAAACTGAATGGAAAAAATATGTACTTATGCCCGCCAGGGCATGCACATGGAGAAAGACATCATCATGCGGATTGACTTTGGAACAAATGTCATATGATCTTCCTCCTTGCATTGAAGTTGCTTTACTGTACATAGAAACACATCTTTTTGCAACAGTTTTGCGCAATTTTTTTATCTTTTTGCCATCATTCTTGCACTGATTCTGTTGCCGATGAACTGAATTACCTCGACAAGCACCAGAATCACAACAACTGCAATAGCCATGACTTCAGGTCTGAAACGCTGGTAACCGTACCTGATGGCAAGGTCTCCGAGTCCGCCGCCGCCTACCGCACCGGCCATCGCGCTGTATCCTATGAGGTTGATTATGGTAAGCGTGAGACCCGAGATGAGGGAGGGCAGTGCCTCAGGCAACAGAACCTTGAACACTATCTGGGAGTTGGTCGAGCCCATTGCCTTTGCAGCCTGGACCACGCCGGGATCGACTTCCTTGAGTGCCGTCTCGACGATCCTTGCGACAAACGGTGCAGCTGCAATCGACAGCGGTACGATCGTTGATTTTGTTCCTATTGCAGATCCCACGATCAGTCTGGAAAGCGGGAAGAGTATTATTATCAGGATGATGAACGGGAAGGACCTGAGGATGTTGACTATCCTGCTCAGTACCTCGTTCAGAACCGGCATGGGCCTGATTCCGGCGTTTCTGCCGGGTGTGGTTATGCACAGCAGGATTCCCAGGGGAAGTCCCAGGATGACGGAAAACAGAGTGGAGAGGGACACCATCTCCAGAGTCTGCAACGTGCTCTGCCAGATGAGATTCCAGATTGCGGGTGTAAGTCCTGTCATACCTCTGCCTCCTCTACGGTGACTCCGCGCTCCCTGATTGCATCAAGGGCTGCGCTGACTGCTTCCGGTTTTCCGGTTATGTCGCAGACCATGGTTCCCATCTTGGTGTCTCCGACCTTCTGTATTCCGGCGCCGCTGATGTTGAAGACAACATCGAACTCCCTGATTATGTCCGATATCACCGGAGTCTCGACCCTGTCGTTCAGGAACCTGAGCGTGAAGCGGGCAGGGACATCGGACCAGATCACCACACCGTCGTCACGCACGTTGCGTGTGTTGGTGGTCAGGTGTGACATGAATTCCTTGGTTACGCTGGTCTTGGGCTGTGCAAAGAGGTCCTTGACGGTGCCTTTCTCGACCACCTGGCCGTCGGAAAGGACCGCAACATAGTCACATGCGTCCCTTACGACTTCCATCTGGTGGGTTATCATCACAACCGTGAGGTTCATCTTCTTCTGGATTTCCTTGATCAGTGCAAGGATGGACTGGGTTGTCTTGGGGTCCAGGGCGCTTGTGGCCTCGTCGCAGAAAAGGACATCCGGGCTGCATGCAAGTGCACGTGCTATGGCGATCCTCTGCTTCTGTCCGCCGGACAGGGTGGAGATCGGGGCATCGATCTTGTCGGCAAGATCAACCAGGTCCAGCAGTTCCTTCACGCGCTCCTTTATCCGGTCCTTGGGGTACTTGCAGATCTCCATGGGGTAGGCGATGTTCTGGCCTGCCGTGCGTGATGAGAACAGGTTGAAGTTTTGGAAAATCATGCCTATATGGCGTCTGCGCTGGATGATTTCCTTCTCGGGAAGGTCATCGACCCTGCTGTCGTCATACCAGACCTCGCCGCTGTCGGGTTTCTCAAGGAGACTGATCAGACGCACCAGCGTGCTCTTGCCTGCTCCCGAGAGTCCTATTATTCCGAAAATGCGGTTCTCGGGAATGTTCAGGCTCACGCCCCGGACTGCATGGACATTCTCATAGTTTCTGACAAGATTCTTCAATGTGATCTGCATGAGTGCTCCTTGGAATGTCCTTATAATATTTTTTTTGCATGCGCGTGACAAGCGCCTGCAGGTCCGAAGGGGGTATTCGAGAAATAATTATGAATTTTTAGCAGAAAATCTTGCATAAAAATACCAAACGGATGTATGATTGCCGCAAATATAACTAGGGAGAAATGAAAATGAAGAAAGCATTGTTCATCGCATTGGTTCTTGCATGCCTCATGCTTCCGGTCTTTGCCGGCGGTTCAAAGGAAGCTGCAGCTACCTCAGACACAATCACAATCGCATTCATCGGAAATACAACAGGTGACTACGCCATGTACGGTGTTCCTGTACGCAACTCCGTGAAGATGTTCTTTGACCAGCTCAATGCAGCAGGCGGAATCAACGGCAAGAAGATCAACCTTCTTGAGTACGATGACAAGGCCGATCCCATCGAGTCAGTCAATGCCTACAACCTGGCCAAGGCAAACGGAGCCACCGCAATCATCGGTTCCGTCCTTACAGGCGCCACAGTGGGTCTTTCGGATGTCACATATGAGGACAACATGCCTCAGATCACCGCATCCGCAACCTCACCCAAGGTAACCGTCATGGATCCCGAGGATCCGAACTCAGAAGTCAAGACAAACGTCTTCCGCACATGCTTCCTCGATCCGTTCCAGGGTGAGAAGATGGCACAGTACGCCGTCCAGAAGTACGGTGCAAAGACCGCCGCAATCTTCTATGAGAACGGTTCCGA
>JAJBWA010000050.1:0-4680 GCA_031935845.1 bacterium
ATATGCTGGTCCAGGAAACCGTGCTCACGCAACTTGTCGCGCAGAAGGAATATGCTTCCGAGGACAAATGAAACACCGAACGATTCGTAGGCGATTATTGCAGTGGAAACATGGAAGCCGAGCCATCCCGAACGCAGGGCCGGCATGAGATTATGGACCTCCTTGCTCTGCATTGCGGCATAGCCGATCATCAGGAACATGACCGGAGAGATGAACGCTCCCATGACATGGAACCTGAAACGCAGTATGAACACAATTGCCAACAGGCAAAGTCCCCACGCGAACGATGTGGCGAACTCATACTGGTTTGTCAGAGGAAGACGTCCCGCCCCTATGCCGCGGCAGATTATGGCGGCTGTATGAAGCACGAATCCGAAGATCTGGACGCCCAGCGCCACCTTGGCAATGATCTCCCTCTTTGCTGCAATGTATACGAAATAAGCTATCATCGACGAAAAATAGGATATCATTACGATTGTGAACAAAGTGTTTTCAACCTGAAGCATCTTCTTCCTTCCTCCTGGGTTGCCTCACATAGAAGCTGATGAAAAGCCCTGCCATTACAACCAGCCCTCCGGCAAGTGCAACAGGCGTGAACATGTCGCGCTTTATCTGCAGCAGCGTATAGTTCTGCGGCTCCGAAAAACGTACGGTGTATTCATCTATGGTCAGCACCTCATCCTTCATCAGCACGTTCATACCCAGCATCTGGCCTTTGTAATAGACAGAGTAAAGGTAGCCGGGATTGTTGATGTTGCCCGAAAGTGTAGACGGTCCGGAACCCGATACCAGCACATAGTCCGGATAAAACGCGTTGAAGTAGACCACGAGATCCGGCTTGTCGGCAATGGTCAGGTAGTCTCCGGCGCATACGACACCATCCTGCAGACTCTGCCCGTCCTTGTCCACGCTGATCCTGGCCGCCCAGCCGGTGGAATTCTGGTAGAACCGGTATCCGTAGATATCTGCGGGATTGTTGACGCTGACCTGCGCCTTCTTCCATTCGGAACTTGCGGCAATGTCGTAGACGGTAATGTCCGACGTATACTGCTCAACGGTATCATCTTCACGCAGGCCTATACGGAAATCGTCTATTGTCAGTACAAGACCGGTGTCCCCTATGGCCATGCTCTGGCCCGGCACCCCGTAAGCCACGTATTCCTTATACGTGAACTGTCCCAGACTGTAGCCCAGTATCAGCAGCAGTACCCCCACATGGGTGACCCATGCTCCCCAGCTTCCCAGCTTTGCCCTGGAAGTCTTCTCCTTTGCAGTCCTTCTGATCAGACCGGGAAGCCTGACCACGTTGCACAGAAGCAGGTTCAGGCACAGGAAGCCGCTGATGAGAATGAAGTACCAGCTGTGGAAGACATCATCCAGGCGCAGGGCTATTATCGCCGCCGCAGTGCGTTCGCTGTAGCGTGACGTGTACCAGGCGTACGTCTGCCCCTGCGTCACGAAACTGCCGGCCACACACACAAGCACGAGTATGACCAGCAGAATCAGTGCGAACTTCATTGAGGATATGAATCTGAAGAACCGCCTGAGGAACGTCATCAGATCTGAAGCAGGGCCATCGCTTCTTCGATTCGCTCTTCGGCAACATCAAGGCAATGGGTTGCAAGCTCGGAGTTGTGTGCGCCCTCCGAATTCTCGACATAGCAGAAATCGAAGAACCACTGGGCCTCACGATAGAGCTTGCGTACGGCATCGAGCTCCTTCTCCGTCAGCTTTCCTCCGGCCACAGCCGAAGCAAGGGAATCCTTGAGTCTGGAAAGCTTGTTGCCCACCTCGGTCTCCCTGTCGGTTATGCGGTCCTGGATCCTGTGCACCATGCTCACCATGTCGGTGTCTCCGTGACACTGCACGCATGTCGAGAGGATCGTCTGGTTCGTAAGCGGACTCTCCAGGTAGTGGCTGTAGTAGACGGTACCGTCATCGGCCATTTCGATTGCCATGTGACAATCGGCGCAGTTCAGCAGGTTTGCATGCTTGCCCTGAAGGAAAGTCTCAAGCTCCGGATGCTGTGCCTTGAGCATCTTTGTTCCGGTGCTCGGCTGGATCCAGTCGTAGAATCCCACAGTTCCGTCCGGCATGACCATGGTGTCGTAATATTCGAGTATGGCCTCGGGACTCATGGTGGCCACGCTGGAATAGGGCATCATTGTCTCCTTGTCGGCAGGAGTGAAGTAGTACTCTATGTGGCACTGTCCGCAAGTAAGTGAGGAAAGATTGATGCCGGCATAGTCATCGCCAAGGGCCGTAGCCACATAGGAATGAGTGATTACAAGCTGACCGCCGTTGCGTGCACTGTTTTCATGGCAGGTGTAACAGCCGATGCCCTTCTGCTCCAGCATGGCGTAGACCTCGTTGAAATCCATTGTATAGACGCCGACACCCTGTTCGTTGACGAGCTTGGTGAAGTTGGCGCTCTTGCATGTCAGGCAGTTGGCCAGCGCATGGGGACGTGCCGTTGCCGCCACATCCTCCAGCGTGTACTCGTGGCCCCTTGCGCTTCCGTACTCCTTGGCAAAACCGAATCCTTCGTAGATGTTCACCAGATACGGATCCTGCTCAAGGTAGTCGGTGATGTACGTGTTCCTGTCGTTCGCATGCATCGTGGAAGCAACGTAGGACATCGAGTTCGTGTAGTCGATATCCTCTCTGGTAAGCGGACCCAGAGCGCCTCTGTTCTTGATGTGGTACATGATCTGCGGACCGAAGATTCCGCCCAACACACCGACCGCGGTGCAGATTATGACGATGGCGACGACTATCTTTATTACTTTCTTCTTCTCCATCATCAGACCTCCTTCTTTGCCGCAGATGCAACAGGCGGAAGAATCACCTTGGACGGGCACTTCTCCGCACACTTGCCGCACTGGGTGCACTTTGCGTAATCCACGTGGGCAAGGAAGCTGTCAACATGTATGGCATCGGATTCACACTGGCGCGTGCAGAGCATGCAGCCTATGCATCCGACCGAGCAGACCTTCTTGACCTGAGGACCCTTGTCCTTGTTGGAACACTGGACCGCAACGTGATTTGCGGCGGGAATAAGCTCGATGAGCCCTCTCGGACATGCCTTGGTGCACAGTCCGCATCCCACGCATTTTGCGCGGTTGACCACGGCCACGCCGTTCTTCACGACTATGGCATCGTTCGGACAGACCGTTGCGCACGATCCGAATCCCAGACATCCGTACTCGCATTCCGTGACGCTGATTCCGTTCAGGACCGCACTGCGGCAGTCGCGTACTCCGATGTAGTTGGCCTGGTCATGGGTGTATTCGCATGAGCCCTTGCAGCGGATGAACGCAACCTTCTGTTCCTGGGCCTCTGCACTGACGCCCATTACGGCAGCTATTTTGTCAGCAGCCACCTGGCCGCCTACGGGACATCCGTTGGTGGGTGCATCGCCCTTTGCTATGGCAGCGGCCATGGCATCGCATCCGGCAAAGCCGCAGGCTCCGCAGTTGTTGCCCGGCAGGCATTCACGCACTGCGCTCTCACGAGGATCGATATCCACATGGAATTTCTTTCCGGTATAGACCAGGGCAAGTCCGACGATTACTCCAACCAGGGTGATGACTACGGTCGTTATGATTACAGTACTCATTGCTACCCCCTCAGAAGCTCAGTCCGCCGAAGCCCATGAAGGCTATGGACATGAGTGCCGCGGAAATGAGGACTATCGGTGCACCGCGCAGCGGAGCCGGCAGGTCCTCTTCCCTGATCCTGACACGGACACTGGCCAGAAGCACGATGGCGATCGTGAATCCCAAAGCCGTTCCGAATCCGGAAAGAACGCATTCGATGAAATTGTAGCCGTTCTGTACGTTGGTCAGGGCCACACCCAGGACGGCACAGTTGGTGGTGATCAGCGGAAGGAAGATTCCCAGCGACTTGTAGATTGCCGGGGACTTCTTCTTGAGGAACATCTCCACTATCTGGACAAGGGCCGCGATGACCAGGATGAAGACGATGGTCTTCATGAAGTCGATTCCGAACGGCTTGAGCACCAGATCATACAGCAGGCTGGCCACGGCGGACGCTATGGTGATGACGAATATGACGGCACCGCCGAGTGAAGCCGAAGCTTTCATCTGCTTGGAGACTCCAAGGAACGAACAGATTCCCAGGAACTGGTTGAGGACGACGTTGTTTATGAGCGCTCCGCTCACGATGATGAGGATAAGACTCTTCACTTTGTCACCTCCTCAGCCTTTGAGCAGCCTGCAGCCGATGCGCAGTTGGCGCAGCAGCCGTCACAGCCGTCGACAAGCTTCTTCTGTCTGGTCTTGATTCCGATGGCGTTCATTATGATTATGAACAGCGCTATGACCAGGAAGGCTCCGGGCGGCTGCACGAAGATTCCCATGGGCTCCCAGCTTTCTGGGAAGATCCTGACGCCGAATGCAGATCCGTTTCCGAGAACTTCCCTCACCAGACCGGCAAGAGTCAGGGCCACCGTGAATCCGAGCCCCATTCCGATATCGTCCATGACGGACAGAAGCGGCGTGTTCTTGTTGGCATAGGCCTCGGCACGGCCGAGGATTATACAGTTGACCACGATCAGCGGAATGTAGATTCCCACTGCATCGTATACCGACGGCAGATAGGCCTCTATCAGAAGCTCCGTGACCGTCACCAGCGATGCGAATATGACTATGTAGGACG
>JAJBWA010000051.1:0-9568 GCA_031935845.1 bacterium
AACTGGCACATGACGCAGGAATCCGAGCCACAGGAAGACAACGGCTACACCATCAGGTTCACCACAGACGAGAACGGCAGCGTCCTTCCACTGGAGGTCCCGGATGTTTGAAGCCGTACTTGATGAAATCAGGAAATACGACACCATCATCATCCACAGGCACAAGAATCCCGACGGCGATGCCATAGGCAGCCAGCTGGGTCTGAGGCAGCTTCTTCTGGACAACTTCCCTGAAAAGAAAATCCGCGTGGTGGGAGAGCCCGGACGCAGGTTCCCTGCTTTCGGCGGCACCGACATGGACATAGTCGACGACACCGAATACAGGGATGCCCTGGCCATACTGCTTGATACCGGAGCGCCGGGGCTTATCAGCGACGACCGCTTCAGGACTGCGGCCAGGACAGTGAGGATAGACCATCACGTATTCAGCTCGCAGATAGCTGATGTGGAGGTGATAGACCCGAGCTATGAAAGCTGCGCCGGACTTGTCACGGAGCTGGCTATAGAGGGCAAGCTGAAGGTCTCCACCAAGGCCGCAACGGTTCTCTTCATGGGAATCGTATCCGACAGCGGACGCTTCAGATACGAAAGCACCTCAAGCGGGACGTTCAGGCGGGCATCTTTTCTGATGCAGTTCAACATCGACACCAACTTCGTCTACACGAACTTCTACGTCACCAGCCTGAGCGCCCTCAGGCTCAAGAGCTGGTTCATAGACAGGATCCGCTTCACGGGCAACAAGGTGGCCTACTACTACATCACCAGTGAAGAAGTCGAGGAAAAGGGCATAACCGCACACGATGCGGTCAGGGGCTATGTGAACACCATGGCAGACCTTGAAGGCGTACGCATCTGGGTGGCGTTTGCCGAAAACGGAAAGGAAGGAACCGTTGAAGTCGAACTGCGCTCATGCGGCCCCAACGTCAACCCGATTGCGGTGAAATACGGCGGGGGCGGCCATGAACAGGCGTCCGGAGCCATCGTCCCGGACACGGATACGGCCATGGCTCTTCTGGAAGACCTTGACCAGCTCGCGGGAAATATCTGATAACTGAGAATACTATGGACACAGAAAGAAACATCGATACAAAGAAGGCCATACTCGACAAGATCAGGGAGTATGACCGGATAATCATAGTCCGTCACCAGAGACCGGACGGAGACGCCCTTGGATCAACCCACGGCCTTGCACATATCCTGAGACTGTCGTTCCCGCAGAAGACCATCATGGTATCCAACGTCGACAGGTCCGATCATCTTGAATTCATGGGTACTGAAGAGACAAACCCAGAGAGCATCGAATATCCGGATGCACTTGCCATAGTCCTGGACACCGCAGGCCTCAACCGCGTGGCAAACCCGCATGTAACCGAGGCAAAAGAGGTCATCAAGATAGACCATCACATCGATGTCACGCCGTTCGGCGACATCTCCTGGACGGAACCCGACAGGTCATCGGTCTGCGAGATGGTAGTTGCGTTCCAGTATACCTTCAGGGATGAGCTCAAGATGGATCTGCGTGCTGCTACCCTCCTCTACACCGGAATGGTCACGGACAGCGGGCGCTTCAAGTACATGGAGACCTCCGGCGAGACGCTCAGGCTCGCAGGCTACCTGCTTGATTTCGGAGTCAACTCGCAGAACATATTCGCCCACCTCTACCTTGAGGACTTCGACTACTTCAAGTTCCAGTCCAACGTATTCGACAAGATGAAGATCACGGAAAACGGAGTGGCATACCTGCACGTCGACCAGACCATGCAGGATTACTTCCACCTGACCCGCGAGCAGGCCAGCAACAGCGTGGACTTCATGAACAAGATAAAGGGCAGCCTCATCTGGCTGGCATTCATCGACAATCCCGAGGGAACAATCAGGGTCAGGCTCAGATCCAGGTTCATCGCGGTGGACAAGCTTGCCAACAAGTACGGCGGAGGCGGCCATGCCAACGCATCGGGAGCCACCATCAAGAGCGTGGATGAGATGAACGCCATGATAGCCGATGCCGATGAGATGCTGAAGAACTACAAGGCAGACAACGAGGGGTGGATATGAGGATACTCGTCACCAACGATGACGGAATCAGGGCTCCGGGACTCGAAATCCTGGCCAACTGGGCACGCAGGCTCGGAGATGTCACCGTAGTTGCTCCCAAGGTGGAGCAGAGCGCAAAAAGCCACAGCATCAACATCCACACGCCGTTCGAGGTCAAGAAGACCGAATGGCTCGAGGGAATAGACTGCTGGAGCGTGGATTCGTCGCCTTCCGACTGCGTGCGCTTTGCATACAACGGGCTGAACAGGAAGTTCGATCTTGTGCTTTCCGGAATCAACAAGGGCCTGAACGTAGGAGAGGACATAGCATACTCGGGAACCGATGCGGCGATCTTCGAGGCTGCATACTTCAAGTGCCGGGCAATTGCGTTCTCCACCGTTCCCGAGACGTTCGAGTGGGCTGAAAAAAGCCTGGATGCCTGCTATGACCACATCATCAGGAACAGATACCTGGACTACAACCTCATCTACAACGTGAACATCCCTGAAAACCCGAAGGAGATCCTGCTTACAAGGCAGGGAAACGCGTTCTTCAAGGACAACTTCAAGGAAGTGGAACCCGACATGTACATAGCCTGCGGGTATTCCATCTACACGGGGACAAGCAACCTGGACGAGGACCTGGATGCCGTGATGAACGGTTTCATCTCCATAACTCCCCTAACCGTCAGCCGCACCGCAACGGAGGCATACAACAGGCTTTCCGGCAGATGACCGGATTGTAGCACCGTCCCCTGTTGGTGTATATTTCCCCTCGTGAAGACGGGTATATTCAGCCAGTACAAGGGCCTCAGGAAAGAACTCTACATACTGCTCATAGGCAGGGTCATGACCAACATGGGGTCCATGATCTGGCCCATGTTCACGCTGATCCTGAACCAGAAGCTCGGACTGAACGCAACGGTGATCGCCGCCTGCGTGATAATCTACAGCATGGTGAGCCTTCCGATATCGCTGATCGGCGGAAAACTGGCCGACAGACTCAACAAGAAGAACATCATCGTTGTGTGCGACCTGGTCTCCATAGCCAGCTTCATCTACTGTTCCATAGTGCCCATCTCGCTTTCATCCATAATCGTCTTCTCGGTAGCTTCTCTCTTCCAGTCCGTGGAATGGCCCAGCTACGATGCCCTGGTTGCGGACTTCTCCACTTCCAAGGACCGGGAGAAGGCGTACTCGCTTAGCTATCTGGGGGCAAATCTAGGCCTGGTGCTCTCTCCTACGCTTGCGGGTTTCCTGTTCAACAACCACCTGAACCTGGCATTCCTGATCAACGGAATAGCCATTGCCCTGAGCACGGTGCTGATATTCTTCAGGATCAAGGACGTCCACCGGGAGAAGGACGACGGTGTGGCCTCGGAATATGAGGCGGACCTGGATTCAAAGACATCGGCAGTATCCTTCATTCTCAGGAACCGTGTGGTGCTGCTGTTCATACTGGCTTCCGCCCTGGCCAACGGCGTGTATGCCATGTACAACTACCTGATGCCGCTGGACATGGGAATGACGTACGCCGAGCGCGGCTCCGTGCTGTTCGGATCAATGACAAGCGTCAACTGCATTGTGGTTGTCACCTGCACGGCACTGATAACAAGGCTTTTCAGCAAGGTCAGGGAATCTGGCAAGATGCTCATCGGTGAGGGTCTGATACTTGCCGGATACCTCATTTTCCTGCTGTTCATCAGGCAGCCGTGGCTTTGCTTCGTGGCCATAACGGTGTTCACTTTCGGAGAAATCTTCAACACCATCTCGTCCTCGCCGTTCCTGACGCGCAGGATTCCTGCTTCCCACAGAGGAAGGATCCTGGCGGTGATGAACGTCGTGTGCGGCCTGAGCGGCTCGGGCATACAGCTTCTTGTGGGAATGCTCTATGACCGCAGCGGCTCTACAACGGCATGGTCGTCCGTCATAGCAATCGGACTTGTCGAGATCGTGATCATAGCGGTAATGGCAGTTTTTGACGGAAAGGACTATCCGGACCTTCAGAAACGGGAATCCTGAGACCTCTATTTCATCGAGGCCTTCACGAATCCCAGGAACAGCGGATGCGGCCGGTTGGGGCGGCTCTTGAACTCGGGATGGAACTGGACTCCAACATAGAATTCTTCTCCGGGAATCTCCACGGTTTCCACAAGTCTTCCGTCCGGAGACAGGCCTGACAGAACCAGGCCCGCCCTCTGGAGCTGTTCCCTGTAGTCGTTGTTCACTTCGTATCTGTGGCGGTGCCTTTCGCTGATCTCGCCCTTTCCGTACAGTCTGCGGATGACCGTACCGGTTGCAAGCATACACGGATAACGGCCCAGCCTGAGTGTTCCGCCCTTGTCTATCTCGTCGTACTGTCCGGGCATGAAGTCGATGACGGGATAAGGTGTGCCGGCATTGAATTCGCGGGAGTCCGCGCCCTCCAGCCCCGCCACATTCCTGGCGTACTCTATCACGGATACCTGCATTCCCAGGCAGATTCCGAAGTACGGGACATGGTTCTTCCTGGCATACTCTGCGCTGATTATCATGCCCTCGATTCCCCTGTTTCCGAAGCCGCCCGGAACGATGATTCCGGTGACATCCGAGAACTTGTCCTTCACGTTCTCCCTTGTGACTGTCTCGGAATCGATCCACTCGATCTCCACCCTGCAGTCCAGGGCGTAGCCGGCATGACGCAGGGACTCGGCAACTGAAAGATAAGCATCATGAAGCTGAACGTACTTGCCCACAAGAGCAATCCGCACCGTCCTGCTCTGGTGCCTGATGCGCTCCACAAGATTCCTCCACTCGGAAAGATCCGGCGCAGGAGCACTGATATGAAGCTCGCGGCAGACGATGTCGGAAAGGTGCGATTCCTCCAGCATCAGCGGGGCCTCGTAGAGGCTCGGGAGGGTCACGTTCTCGATCACGCAGTCTGGCTGAACGTTGCAGAAGTGGGCGATCTTGGTGAAGATGCTTTCATCCGTTATCTTCTCGTCCACGCGCAGGACAATGATGTTGGGATTGATTCCCATGCCCAGCAGTTCCTTGACGCTGTGCTGGGTGGGCTTGGACTTGTGTTCTCCGCTGGCCTTCAGGTACGGCACCAGCGTGACGTGGACATAGATTGCGTTCTCGCGTCCGACTTCCAGTCCCACCTGCCTTATGGCCTCGATGAAGGGCTGTCCCTCGATGTCTCCGATGGTTCCGCCGATTTCGGTTATGACCACATCAGCGGATGTCTCTTTTCCGACATTGTATATGAAATCCTTTATCTCGTTGGTGATATGAGGTATCGTCTGCACCGTTGAGCCAAGGTAGCCGCCCTGGCGCTCACGGTTTATGACGTTCGAGTACACCTTTCCGGTGGTGAGGTTGGAGTACCTGTTCAGGTCCTCGTCTATGAACCTCTCGTAGTGTCCCAGATCAAGGTCCGTCTCCGCTCCGTCTTCGGTGACGTAGACTTCTCCGTGCTGGTAGGGACTCATGGTTCCGGGATCGACGTTGATGTAGGGATCAAGCTTCTGCGAGGCAACCTTGAGTCCGCGGGCCTTCAGAAGACGTCCGATGCTTGCGGCCGTGATTCCTTTTCCCAGCCCCGATACGACACCACCTGTGACGAAAATGTACTTCATATCTCACTCCTGGATTGAGAACAGCAGCTGACTGTATGTCGGATAAGGCCAGTACTTCTGCGGGGTCAGCTTCTCCGCATCGTTTATCACGGCCCTCAGCGCCTCCATTACGGAGAGAACCGAATCATGGTAATAGTCTGCAGCACCGAGGTTCATCAGCGTGGGAGCCCCGGTCAGCGCCTTCTCAAGCGTCTCCGTCAGGGCCTCGAGCCTGGAACTGTCTTCCGTAAGCCGCAGGCACAACTTCACATCGATGTCCTTTGCGTCCTTTCCCAATGCCTCGCGCCTGTCGATGATGGCCCTGCACAGGACATCCTCGAACTCCGAAAGCGCCGGGATTATCTCGCGTCTGGTCATGTCGATCAGCGTTGCGGCCTCGATGGAAATCTCGTTGCAGTATTTCTCTATGTGGATCTCGTCCCTGGCCTCCATCTCGGAGCGGGACATGATTCCGTTGTCCTCCATGAGCCTTACGTTCTTCTCCGTAAGGTATCTGGAAAGTGCCTGGGCCGTGGTCTGCAGGTTGCTCAGGCCGCGGCGCTGTGCCTCCTCCACCCAGCTCCTGTCATAACCGTTGCCGTTGAAGATGATCCTGGAATGCTCGATGAACTGGCTTCT
Source organism: bacterium (assembly GCA_031935845.1). Lineage (GTDB taxonomy): Bacteria > Spirochaetota > Spirochaetia > Sphaerochaetales > Sphaerochaetaceae > UBA9732. The sequence goes on from JAJBWA010000051.1 coordinate 6,272, forward strand.
GACCAGATCATGCAGCGCGGAGTTGAGATCCTTCTTTCCGGCCTTTTCCAGAATGTCGGCGAATTCCCCGAGTTTCTGGGCCATTATCGTGTTGAGCACTGTGTTGGGTGCAGCTATGGACTGGCTGGAACCCGGCATCCTGAACTCGAACTTGTTTCCGGTGAAGGCTATGGGACTGGTGCGGTTGCGGTCAGTCGTGTCACGCGGAATCACGGGAATCGTGTCCACACCGAGCTTGATGGGATTGACTGCGGCCGCATCATAGGGCCTGTCCTGCACTATCGAGTCTATGACTCCCTGAAGCTCCGTGCCCAGGAAGACCGATATGATTGCAGGAGGTGCCTCATGACCGCCCAGCCTGTGGTCGTTGCCTGCATAGGAGACGCTGCAGCGCAGAAGCTCCTGATAGTCATCCACCGCGCTGATGAAGGCCGCCAGGAACAGCAGGAACTGTGCGTTCTGGGCCGGGGTCTTGCCCGGAGACAGAAGGTTCTTGCCTCCGTCTGTGGCAATGGACCAGTTGTTGTGCTTTCCGCTTCCGTTGACTCCGTCAAACGGCTTTTCTGCAAGTATGCACACAAGTCCGTGCCTGTCGGCAACCTTCCTCATTACGTTCATGGTCAGCTGGTTCTGGTCGTTGGCGCTGTTGCAGTCAGTGTATACCGGAGCCATCTCGTGCTGTGACGGAGCAACCTCGTTGTGCTTTGTCTTTGCCAGAACTCCGAGCTTCCACAGCTCCTGCTCCAGGTCCTTCATGAAGGCGGAGACTCGCGGCTTGATGGATCCGAAATAGTGGTCGTTGAGCTCCTGTGTCTTGGGCGGCTTTGAACCGAACAACGTCCTTCCGCAGATCTTGAGGTCTTCCCTCTCGTTGAACAGCTTCCTGTCCACAAGGAAGTACTCCTGCTCAGGACCGACCATTGATGTGACCGATCTGGTCTCCCTGTCTCCGAACAGCCTGAGGATCCTGAGGGCCTGCCTGTTCAGTGCCCTGACGGACCTCAGAAGCGGAGTCTTGCGGTCAAGCGACTCTCCGGAATAGGAGAAGAACACCGTGGGGATGCACAGACTGCCGTCATCTATGAAGGCATAGGAAGTCGGATCCCATGCGCTGTAGCCCCTGGCCTCGAATGTAGCCCTGAGTCCTCCGGACGGGAAGCTTGATGCATCGGGCTCGCCCTTGACCAGCTCCTTTCCGGAGAATTCCATTATGACCTTTCCGCGGCCTGCGGGGCTGATGAAGCCCTCATGCTTCTCAGCCGTGCCGCCGGTAAGCGGCTGGAACCAGTGGCAGTAATGGGTGGCGCCCATCTCGATCGCCCACTGCTTCATGCCCTTTGCTATGGCATCGGCAGTCTCCATGGAGAGGCTCTCACCTGTCTCCAGACACCGTCTGTAGCTTACTATGTCCGATGACGGGACATATTTCTCCATCTTCTCTTCGGTGAAGACACAGCTTGCGAATGTTTTGGTAAGATCAAAAGCTTCTGACATACTCCCCTCCATGTCTCATACTCCGCTTGCTCCGTAGTTCGACAGCACACGTGCCGACGGATCGTTGACGTCACAGCCCTTCCAGCTTCTGTTGGGCATCCAGTAATCAGGTATCATCCTCTCCTGTCCGGAATAGTGCTTCTCGAATATCTCCCTGTACAGCAGGCTCTCCTTTGTGAACGGCCTGCAGTAGGCATACCTGGCGGCCTTCTTCTCGAATTCATCGTCTGAATACAGCCGTTCGGCATACTCCTTGAGACCGTCAACCATGCTGTGGCCCACGGCATCGGAGAACGCGGCCTTCTGCCTCCACAGGATCTCCTCCGGCAGGATATGGTCATCGGCAAATGCTTTCCTGAGCAGGTACTTTCCCATGTTGTACCTGTTCATCTTCATCTCGGGATCGATTGCCATGACGTATCTGACGAATTCCAGATCACCGAACGGAACCCTGGCCTCGAGCGAGTTGTCGGATATGCACCTGTCGGCCCTGAGGACGTCGTAATAATGGAGCTCGCGGATCCTCTTCTGCGCCTCCGTCTGGAAAGCCTCGGCCGATGGGGCGAAGTCCGTGTACTTGTAGCCGAACAGTTCGTCCGAAATCTCGCCGGTGAGCAGAACCTTGACATCCGTGCGTTCATGGATGGCCTTGCAGCAAAGATACATTCCCATGCTTGCACGTATGGTGGTGATGTCCCAGGTTCCCAGGATTGATATGACTTCTTCAAGATAGTCGAGAACACGGGACATCGTCATCCTGACTTCCATATGGTCGCTGTCTATATAGTCAGCAACCTGTGCGGCATACCTGAGGTCTATGGGATCGGTGTCCATGCCTATGGCGAACGTCCTGATCCTCTTTCCCAGAATCTTTGCCGCAATAGCGCACACAAGGCTTGAATCGAGGCCTCCCGAAAGCAGGAATCCCACGGGAGTGTCGGAGTCCAGTCTCTTGCGCACCCCGTCTATCAGGCGGCTGCGGATGTTCCTGCAGACCGTATCGATGTCTTCGTGTACCACCTGATCCACCTTGGCAGGGTCTGAGTACCGGACGATGTTTCCGTCCTTGTAATAGCATCCCGGCGGAAACGGCTTGATTTCATTGCACAGACCCACAAGGCATCTGGCCTCGCTGCAGAACACCAGGCCTCCGTCCGCCAGCTTTCCGTAGAAAAGCGGCCTGATTCCTATGGGATCCCTTGCCGCCACAAGACTGCCGGTCCTTGAGTCGTAGATCACCAGCGCGAACTCCGCGTCCAGTTCTCTGAACATGTCCTCGCCCTTCTCCTTCCACAGCGGCAGAAGGATCTCGCAGTCCGAATCGCTTTTGAACGTATACCGTTCCTTGAGCTTTTCCTTTATAGGTCTGAATCCGTAGATCTCCCCGTTGCAGACAAGGCTGTCGCCGTCAAGATGAAACGGCTGCATGCCGGTCTCCTGAGGGTCCATGATGGCCAGCCTGTTGAATCCAAGGTAATTGTTATTGCCGACGTTCTCGAATCTCGACTGGTCGGGGCCCCTGGAGCTTGAAATCAGGAAATGCTCCCGCACCAGTTCAGAAGGGATTGTTGCCGATGAAAAACCTATGATTGAACACATATCTTTCTCCTCCCTGGTTGCGAAACATATTGGAAGGAATTGTAGCAACTTGTCCAAAAACAAACAAATACATATAATATTATAGCTATCATATGTTTTACATATGGTAACACACAAGGAGAAAAGCCCATGGAACTGCGAGTCCTGAAGTACTTCGTCACCGTAGCCGAAGAGCTCAACATCACCAGGGCCGCTGGGAAACTG
>JAJBWA010000052.1:0-3222 GCA_031935845.1 bacterium
ATAGCCGAAAAGGCCCTGATGTATCTCTTCAACGAACAGAACCTGGTGTCGGAGGACATGCTTGTGCGCATGGTCAACGACCTGAACCTGAACAGGGAATACATGTCCAGGGTCCTTGCAGACAACCGCAGGCCGGTGTCGCTGGACCAGGGACTCCTGTTCTGACCGGTTTCCGGATACAACCGATATGGAGGAAAAACAATGCACGATCTTGCAATAATGCTCAATGAGACACTCAAGGGCTCCTGCGCCTATGACCTTCTCTCCGACTACGGTCTGAGGATGTATGTCCCCAAGGGAATCATCGTCCAGTCTGCCGATGCAAAGCAGAAGGCCACAAAATACAACGCCACGATCGGTGTTGCACTTGAGAAAGGCACGGCAATGTATCAGCCTGCGGTCAAGGCTCAGTTTGCCGACACCATGAAGGTCGGGGAGATCTTCCCGTACGCCCCGATGGGCGGTGTAATGGCCCTGCGCAACGCATGGAAAGAGGATATGTACAAAAAGAACCCGCTTCTGGACGAGAAGAAAACCTCTCTTCCTGTGGTCACAAGCGGTCTTACCAACGCGCTGAGCATCGTGTGCTCTCTTTTCCTCGAGGTCGGAGGGGACGTGGTGCTTCCCGACATGTACTGGGAGAACTACAACCTGATCCTTGACGAGCAGCGTCAGGCCAACAAGATCCTGTTTCCGATCTTCAGGGACAACGGATTCAATGTGGACGGCCTGGACCAGGCCCTTGCGTCAGCCGATGACTGCGTGATGGTGATCCTCAACTTCCCGAACAACCCCACCGGATACACACCGACGGAGAAGGAATCGGACGAGATCATCGCAGTCCTCAAGAAGCATGCCGATGACGGCAAGAAAATCGTGCTTGTCACCGACGATGCCTATTTCGGACTTTTCTTCGATGACGAGCCCTGCCGCCAGAGCCTTTTTGCAAAGGCCTGCGGACTGAGCCGCAACATCCTTGCCGTCAAGTGCGATGCCGCAACCAAGGAAGAGATGGCCTGGGGATTCAGGGTCGCATTCGTCACCTACGGCGGAACGGACATCACCGATGCCCAGTATGATGCATTGATGCAGAAGACCATGGGTGCCCTCAGGGGAAGCCTTTCAAGCTGCTCGATGCCCGGACAGAACATCGTGCTCAAGGGAATGACGGATCCCAACCACGATGCCGACAAGGACGAGAGGATCAGGATAATCGGAGAGCGCTATCTCAAGCTCAAGGAATGCCTGAAGAAATATGAGGGAAACAAGGACCTCAGGCCGCTTCCGTTCAACAGCGGATACTTCATGTCGTTCTGGTGCAGGCCCAACGGAGAGGACCTCAGGAAGTACCTTCTGGACAAGTACCAGACCGGAATCATCCGTTCGGACGACCATCACATCAGGATTGCGTTCTCCAGCGTAGACAAGGAAAACATCGAAGGCCTGGTGGATACTGTTTACAAAGCGGCCTCCGAGCTGTAACATTGCCAACTGTTCCGCCTTGGGCGGAAGCCGGAGTTCGTACAATTCCTGGAAATCCTTCGGCATATAAAACAAAACCATGGAGGGCGCGTCATGAAAGTGGCGCGCCTTCTGAAGAGGAAGCATGAACAAGAGAAAACTGACCTCTCAGGAGTGCCTGATAGGTCTATCGGTCATCTATGTCGTAGTGGCCGTGACAATGAACATCTTCTGCATGAAGTCCCTCAGTTTCGGAAGCTCCATCATAATCTGTGACGGAGGACTTCTGATAAGCTGGGGCGTCTTCCTGATCTCGAACGTCATAGTCGAGGTCTGGGACGAGCGTACATCAATGGTGCTGGTCACTTTTGCGGCCATTGTCTCATTTGTGGTGATGCTGATAGCACGGCTGATAGTATTGATCCCCACGCTGCCGGATTACGCTGAGCAGGCCCATGCATTCGAGCTGATCTTCTCCAACGGTCCCAGGACCATAATCGCCTCCGTGACGGCGTTCTGGATCGGAAACTTCGTGAATGTCCACATCATCTACAAGGTCAGGATGGATCTGGAGAATAAGTCCAAGGACAACAGGATCTGGTTCTTCCTCAGGGCTGCCGTATCCACGCTGATAGGACAGCTTGTGGACAACGCTGTGTTCATGGTACTGGCTTTTGCCCCCGTGGGGCTCTCTGTCTACGAGATGGCATGGTACGATATCCTGACCGCCGTGCTGTCCGGAACGGTAATAGAGCTTGTCGTGGAGGCATCGCTTGTTCCGTTCATTACCATTCCGCTTGTCCGGTGGATACGCAAGAAGAGACTTGTAGAGGAGGCTGACTGATGAAGGTAGTGATTACGGGAGCATCCGGAGGAATAGGGAAGGCTGCGGCATTGCTGTTCCTTGAGAACGGGCACGAAGTCATAGGCATCGATGTCCGTGAGTCCGGCATTGAGAAGGCCGGATATATCCACTGCATTGCCGACATCTCGGACAAGGCATCTCTTCCGGAGATATCGGATGTTGAGATCCTGATAAACTGCGCAGGAGTGCAGGACTCTGCCGATGACATCGGCGTGAACCTAAGGGGAACCATCGATGTCACGGAGAAGTATGCCTTCCAGAAGGCAATCAGGAGTGTACTGATCGTAGCATCCGCATCGGCCCACACCGGAGCCGAATTCCCGCTTTACAGCGCATCCAAGGGCGGTCTTCTGTCATACACGCGCAACGCGGCCAAACGTCTGGCTCCGTACGGCGCAACGTGCAACAGCATATCGCCGGGCGGGGTGGCGACAGACCTCAACAGACCTGTCATGGATGATCCTGCGCTCTGGAAGGAGATCATGGACGTGACGCCGCTGAAAAAATGGGCCGAGCCCGAGGAGATTGCGCAGTGGTGCTATTTCCTCACTGTGGTGAACAGATCATGCTCGGGTGAGGACATTCTGATAGACAACGGAGAGACCCACCTGAATTCCACCTTCGTCTGGCCTGATTGACTGTCATTTCTCTGCTTCGGCTCAACGCCTACCAACAAGGTATGTCATTTCGCCTCATCAAAGCCTGACAGCCAATCAACTGCTTCAATCGGCTATCGTAATATTGCAATTGAATATGCGGGAAGGTGCAGGGTGCCGTCCTTGAGGGACACTGCATCCGCATCCGACACGCACAGCGTTCCTGTAAGCTCAAATTCACCGTCAAGCCTTATGTCATGATCCCATTCGCGGTCGAGGTTCACGGCTATGGTCACCGTG
>JAJBWA010000053.1:0-13651 GCA_031935845.1 bacterium
AAAATCCCCAGCGGGTATGGCGCCCCGAGCACGAGCCCCACGGCACGGACCGGTCGCGCCCCACGGCAGCACGACACGTTTCGAGCGAGCCCCACACGCAGGGTTGGTAGCGCACGACGAGCGGACCTGGCGACAGAGAAGCACGCGGGCGCTCCTTTTTTTTGCCCGAATCCCTGAATGCTGTTTGTATTCCCATTGTCAATACGGCGTAGTTGAAGTTGACTGAAGTAGCTGACATAGCTGAAGTAGTTGAAGTAGCTGACGTAGTCCCCTGCAGTGAAAACAAAGCGGCGCTCCGTATTCCCCGAAGCGCTGCGTAATTGAATTGCAATTGTCAAGTCTTATGCTATTCCCAGTTCCTTGAACAGCTTATCCCTAAACGCGGAATCTGCCGCCGCCTTGAATGCATCATCTTCACGACCAAGTTGTTTGAGCTTGGTCATAAGCGCACCCATTCTATCGGCGCCTTCGGCACGGCCTTTCTCAAGGCCTTCGGCACGACCTTTTGCCTCGCGTCCATCACCGTATTCTTCAACAACCCTGCTTACCATGACCTGTTCTCCGCCTTTGTCTTCCTTGAGATATCTCACACGCTCTGCAAGTTCATTGTATGTCATCTCATCCGCACTTGTACAGGAGAAATCACGCATAAGCTTTCCTATGTCATCATCCCCGCGGTATTTACCGTTGACATACATGATGTGAAGCCGGTCATTGAATGCTTGCCCCGTCTGCGTGACCACACGCTCCACGGAGTAGAAGGGTAGTCCCTTCCTGTATACATCATTCTCGGTGATGAATATCACATATGTTTCCGGCAACTCGTCAAAGGTGGCTCCCTTCTCAAGTTCGCTCACATCAAGCAGGCTTGTTGTCTCTGAAACATTCTGTCATGAACTCATCGTCCATCAGACGGAATCCGCTGATGATACGAAGAACCGCTTCTCTGTCCGGTACTTTACTTACTTTTTCCGTACCCATATTTGTTTCTCCTGAAACTTGAATCCAAACGGCAAACCGGAGACTCCGGCTCTTGTCATTTGCATCCCTATACGAAGAAACTGTCGGAAATATTTGAGTTTTCTGGAAAACAGTTATTGTTTCTTGTGTGTCTCCCGGATTTCGTTGCACTTGGTTAACGTCGTGCGCATGGTTCTTACCGTGTACACCGTAAACAGACCCCGGAGAAATAAAAAAACACCCGGGATTCTTTCCCAGGTGTTTCACACTAAAAGGAGGTATGAAAAAAACTGTTGCTCTGCCTACTATGTAGCAAGTACCGTGCCAAGTAGGTTTTCACCGCTGTTCGTGCCTGAAAACAAGGTTTTCCCGACAAATCCGGCCTCCAGTTGTGAAAAAAAAGCCTCAGGTGTGAAATTGTTGCACAGCCTGATTGCTCAGCTACAGCCTGATTTCCTTCCTGATGATGTAGCCCTCATGCACGGGGGCATCGGTCTTTATGTAGCCCACCTTGCAGTGGTCGATGTGTTCGGCATGCTTCATCTCATCGTCCAGGACCTCCACGGAGGGCTCGCGGATGAAAAGTACGTCGGGGCCGATGAACTCGATGGACTCTCCGCTTCTGATCTGGTTCTTGATGTCCACGGCATAGACTCCGGGAGCCACCTGCTGCCTGACGGTGCCCAGGAAGAGGTAATCGCGCAGGTAACCTCCGGTAGTGGGCCTGTTGATGTCGTCGTCCATGACAAGAGGATCAGGCTCGTCCACGTCTATCGGACCCTTTCCGAAGAAGAATCCCGTGGAGAATTCCCTGTGGCTTACGTTGAACAGTTCCTCGCGGTAGGGCAGGTAGTCTACGGACGGATCGTACAGATGGTCCAGGGCCTTGCGGTATGCCCGGGTGACGGAGGCCACGTAGTAGATGCTCTTCATGCGGCCTTCGATCTTCAGCGTGTCCACGCCGGCATCCCGTAGTTCCTTCAGGTGGTCAATCATGCACAGGTCCTTGGAGGACATGATGGTGGTCCAGTCGTTCTCCTCAAGAACGGGATAGTAGCGGCCGGGCCTCTGCTCTTCCTCAAGTGCAAGGCGGTAGTTCCAGCGGCATGTGTGCGAGCAGTCGCCGTAGTTTCCGCTCCTGCCTGCAAGGTGGGAGGACAGGAAGCATCGTCCGCTGTAGGCCATGCACATGGCTCCGTGGACAAAGGTCTCTATCAGGAGGTCCGGATTGGCATCCTTGATCTTCCTGATGTCCTTCAGCGGTGTCTCGCGGCCCAGGATGACCTTGCTGAATCCCATGTCGTGGTAGATTCTGGCGGAACGTGAATTGATGCAGCTGGCCTGCGTGCTCAGGGAATACTCGGCATCGGGGAACTTCCTGCGCAGTATGTCAAGGATTCCTATGTCAGAGAGGATGAAGGCATCAAAGGGGTAGTCGCGGATTTCGTCCAGCTTGGACTCGAGCTTTGCTATGTCGTCCTCATGGAAGTAGATGTTCACCGTGCAGTACATCCTGCCGCCGAACTTCTCCTTGATTCTCCTCAGTTCCTGCTGCGTGCCGTATTCGACGTTCTTTGCGTTTGTCCTGAGCGAGAAATCCTTGAGGCCGAAATAGACGGAGTCGGCTCCGTATGTGAATGCAGTCTCTATCTTCTCCAGGCTTCCGCCGGGGGAAAGCAGTTCCATTTTCTTCGTCATATGGCCTTCATCCTTTCATGGCTTCGGAGACAACCTTGGAGACGGCGCTTGCAACAGCGGCAGCAATCCTTTCCTCCGGTGTCTGGGCAGGAGCTGCGGAATCTGTTGCCTTTCCGGTCCCGGGTGCGAACCTGTCGCCGGGGAATGCAAGGGCAAGTACTTCCTCCATGTCTCCCACAAGGTGGAACTCGATTCCTTCCTTGACGTTGGCATCCAGCTTGTCCAGATCGCGCTTGTTGAACTTCGGAATCAGGATTGTCTTGACCAGGTTGCGCCTTGCGGCAAGCACCTTTTCCTTGAGACCGCCTATTGGCATGACCTTGCCCAGAAGAGAGAGCTCACCTGTCATGGCCATGTCCTTTGCCATGATCTGACCGGTTACAAGGGAGTAGATGGCCGTTGCCATGGTGATTCCTGCAGACGGGCCGTCCTTGGGAGTAGCTCCCTCGGGGATGTGCAGGTGTATGCTGTTGCGGTCGAACCACGTCATGTCTATGCCGTGGGACGCGCAGATGCTCTTGATGTATGAGAATGCTATGTTGGCACTTTCCTGCATGACGTCGCCAAGCTGACCGGTGATCTTGAGCTCTCCGCGGCCTGGGATATGCTGTGCCTCTATGGCAAGGACGTCTCCGCCCATGCTGGTCCATGCAAGGCCTACGGACATTCCCACCTTGTTGGCGCGGATGACTTCATCCTCATGGAAGATGGGCTGGCCGAGGTACTTTATCAGTTTCTCGTCGTTGATCCTCACCGGGCGCTTGAGAAGCTCTCCGGATTCCTCTTTGGCGGCAATCTCTTCGGCAGTTGCGCCATCTTCACGCAGCTGGGCACGCTTGTACTCGTCCTCCACGATCTCCATGGCAAGCTTGCGGTGGATCTTGTCCAGGCATTTCTCGAAATGCCTGACACCTGCCTCCCTGGCATATTCCTCGGCAATCTTGTGGAGCATCTTGTCCGTATAGGTGATGTCCGTGCTCTTCAGGCCATGCTTTGCACGGCTCTTGGGTACAAGGTACTTCTTTCCTATGTGGAGCTTCTCGTCCGACGTATAGCCGGAAAGCTCTATGACTTCCATCCTGTCCAGAAGAGGGCGGGGGATTGTATCGGTTGTATTGGCCGTGACAATGAAAAGCACGTTGGATACATCGAACGGCAGATCCAGGTAGTGGTCCCTGAAGGTTGCGTTCTGCTCGGGATCCAGTACTTCAAGAAGTGCGGCGGCAGGGTCGCCCTGAGCCGATACCGTCATCTTGTCCACCTCGTCTATGACGAATACGGGGTTCTTTGTCTTGGTGACGCGCAGGCCCTTTATGATCTGGCCTGGCATGGCGCCGATGTACGTGCGCCTGTGGCCCTTGATCTCGGCCTCATCGCGCATGCCGCCCACGCTGAAGCGGTAGTACTTCTTCTTCAGTGCCTTGGCTATGGAGATTCCTATGGATGTCTTTCCTGTTCCCGGAGGGCCGACAAGGCAGATGATGGAGCCTTTGGTATCCTTCTTGAGCTTGCGCACGGAAAGGAATTCCAGGACCCTGTCCTTGACGTCCTTGATTCCGTAGTGGTCCTGCTCCAGTATCTTCCTTGCCTCGTCAAGGCTGAAGTCATCAGGCGAGAAGCTGTTCCACGGAAGGTCCGCAACCATCTCGAGGTATGTGCGTACCATTGAGTACTCTGGGTTGTTGGTGTCCATGGCCGACATCTTCTGGTATTCGTCCATGACCGTCTCATAGGTCTCGCCCGTGAGGTTCAGTGCCTTGAGCCTGTCTATGAGCTTGGGCTTGCGCTGGCGCGGCTTCTTCTCTTTCTTTTCCTGGCCGTCGGCCGTCTCTGCACCTTCCTCGTCTTCCTCGGAGTCCAGCTCATCCGCGCCGTGTCCCAGCTCGTCCAGCTGCTTGCGGATGAACCTCAGCTCCTCGCGGAGGAAGTACTCGCGCTGGCGCGAGTCTATGCGTTTGGATACCATACCCTGGATCTCGTCATGCATGCGCTGGACGGCAAGTTCTTCCTGCAGCACGTGCAGGACCTTCATGATCCTTGTCTTTCCGTCGAATTCCTCAAGGAACTCCTGCTGCCTGTTTCTGGGCACCACGGACGAGCACAGGTAATCGGCAAGCCTGATGGCCTCCGATATGTTGCTTGCATTGAAGCGCAGGTTCTCCAGCAGTACCGAGCGGTCCGCCCTCTGGTCCAGAGCCTCGCGCAGTGCGCTGGTAAAGGCCTTGTCCTCTATACGGGAAAGCTCGTCCTCCTGGATGTACGTCACGTTGGCCGTGACGGTGCCGCGGTCTATGAGCATGCTGTCTACCTTGAAGCGGCATACCGTCTCAAGGAACAGGCTCTTTGTCCCGTAGATGGTATTTATCTGGTTCTTGACCCTGACAAAGGTTCCCACCTTGTAGAAGTCTTCCTCTGAAAGCTTGTTGTTGTCCTTGGCATCGTTCTTGAGAAGCACAAGCCCGAACCCGTTGAATCTCTCGCAGTGACGGATTATGTCGATGTCCTGCTTGTCCGAGACTTCTATGGTGGTGTAAAGGCCGGGGAAAACCGGACACCCTCTCATGGGGATGACGAATATCACCCTGGGGAGGTTCTCGATTATGTTGGTGTTTTCTTTCATGGGACAATATTACTTAATAATATGGTAAAAGGCAAATTGTGTTCCGGAACCACGGGCATCCAGTTTACTTCTGCTCTTCCTTCTTCTTGCCGCTGAGCCACCATACACCCAGATAGCAGAACGGGGTGTCAAACAGTGCAAAGACAACCTTGAACAGCCAGTAGGGGATGATCAGCGAGATGATGTAGGCTGTGGTGAAATTCTCGTTGAGGTGCCAGAAGGCGATGAACTCGAATATGGTGGTGTCTATCAGCTGAGACACTATGGTGGAGAGGTTGTTGCGGATCCACAGGTGCTTTCCCTTCGTCACCTTGCCCCAGAAGCTGAACATGATGACATCGAGCTGCTGGGCCACCACAAAGCTTACCAGAGATGCTATGGTCATGCGCAGCGAGGATCCGAATATGGCCTCGTACTGCTCCTGCATGCCCCAGCTCTCGTTGGGCGGGATGATTATGCACAGCCCCATCATCACGAACAGAAGCACCAGCATTACGGTGGCCATGTTGACAAAGCGCGATGCCTCGGCACGGCCGAAGACCTCGCCGATTATGTCGGTCACCAGGAAGAGTACGGGTACGAAGAAAATGCCTACGGATACCCTGATGCCGGCAATGGATATGATTTTGGTGCCAAGGGTGTTGACCATGACCATCGATGCCACGAAGAGGGCAAGGAGGAAGTCACGTTTCAGATAGAGCTTCCTGTCGTTGCGGAATTCCGGTTCCTTCATGCTTACTCCTGGGCTACGCACCTGATGGTGTTGCCGTCGATCTCCCAGCCGCAGAACCTGATTCCAAGTTCTTTTGCAAAGGCCGTTGCGTTTGTGTTGTGTGCGGAAAGGTCCTTGGGCCTGTGGGCATCGGAATTGGTTACGACCTTTGCTCCCATGTCGCGCGCCAACTCCCAGAACTCGCGTACCGGGTAGGGCTGACGGATGCCTGTCGGGGTTTCCACGGGCTTCTTGCGCAGTCCGTTGTCGTTTATCTCGAGCGGCGTGTCTGTCTCGATTGCGCACTGGATGATGTCGCAGGAGGCGGCTTTGGCCTCGGCGTCCCACCTGCGGTGTGCGGCAAGGAAGAGGTCCGGGTGGCATCCGAAGAGGAACATTCCTGACCTGAGGGCATCTGTGTACATGTCCACGTATTGGATTATGTGTCCCACAGGCATGCGGGTCAGATACTGGAGGAATTTCTCCTTGCCGTCACCAGGGTCTATCATGTGGTGGACCGAGCAGATGAGGTAGTCGTAGCCCCTTGCTCCGAGAAGCTCGTCCCTGTAGAAGGATTCCTCATCATAGAGCCAGTCGCATTCGGCGCCCAGAAGTACCTTGATGTCCTTGCGGTTCATCTGAGAGCGGACATCGCTCTCGTAGGCAGGCAGTTCCTCATAGTCCATGCGGTTGCCCTTCTGGTAATCGCGGTCGGGAAGGGGACAGTGCTCCGAGAAGCCCAGAAGCTTCAGACCGTCATCAGAGGCCTGCTGCACGAACTCGGCAATGGTGCCTTTTCCGTGCCTGCAGTAGAAAGAGTGGGTATGTAGATTGACTTCCGACGGCTTGTAGAGCATTTTTCCTCCGCGGAAAGAGTACATCATTTGTCCTGTCAGGTAAATATTGTTGCTAGGCAAGTTGTGCAATGCTAGACTGTAATCTAGATAAATCTGTTTTCAGGAGACACCATGGACTATTTGAAGGAATACAGGCGCTGGCTGGATAATGCCCCTCAGTTCAGAGCTGAGCTCGAGGCAATGGATGACAAGGCTGTGGAGGATGCATTCTACAGGGATCTGGAATTCGGAACGGCAGGCCTCAGGGGCGTGCTCGGAGCCGGAACCAACCGCATGAACGAATATGTGGTTGCAAGGGCTTCCCAGGGACTTGCGGAATATGTAAACGCATCTTTCCCCACCAACAGGACCATAGCAATCGGCTATGACAGCCGCATCAAGAGCGATGTCTTCAGCAAGGTTGCTGCCGAAGTGTTCGCGGCCAACGGAATCAAGGTCTACCTTTATCCCGTGCTGATGCCGGTACCGTGCGTGTCGTTCGCAGTCAGGTACTTCAGGTGTGCCGCAGGCGTCATGGTCACGGCTTCCCACAACCCGTCCAAGTACAACGGATACAAGGTCTACGGCCCGGACGGATGCCAGATCACCGATGATGCCGCAAACGCAATTCTGGCTGCAATAGAGAAGACCGATGTCTTCACTGGCGTGATCCGCGGAGATTTCGATTCATTCGTCAAGTCCAAGGCCATCGAATACATCGGAGAGGACTGCTACAGTGCATTCATCTCAGAGGTGAAGAAGCGCAGCGTCCTGTTCGGAGACAGAATCGACAAGGATGTCGCCATAGTCTATTCGCCGCTCAACGGAGCAGGTCTCAAGCCCGTCCTGAGGGCCCTGAACGAATCCGGCTTCACCAACATCAGCGTCGTCAGGGAGCAGGAACAGCCTGACGGAAACTTCCCCACGTGTCCGTATCCCAACCCGGAGATCCGTGCAGCCCTGCAGCTGGGTCTGGAGTATGCGGAGAGGCTCAATGCGGATCTGATGCTTGCAACCGATCCTGACTGCGACCGTGTCGGAATCGCCGTGCGCGACGGAAGCGGAATGAAGCTGTTGACCGGCAACGAGACCGGAATGCTGCTTCTGGACTACATCTGCTCACAGCTCAAGGTCCACGGAAAGATGCCCAAGGATCCCGTGTTCGTCAAGACAATTGTCACATCCGACATGGCACAGAGGATTGCGGAAAGCTACGGCGTACGCACCATCAACGTCCTTACCGGCTTCAAGTACATCGGCGAGCAGATAGGTCTTCTGGAGGCCGCAGGCCATCCGGAGAGCTACATCCTGGGATTCGAGGAGTCGTACGGCTACCTGTCCGGACCTCACGTAAGGGACAAGGATGCGGTCAACGCATCGTTCCTGATCTGCGAGATGTTCGCATTCTACAAGACAAAGGGAATATCGCTCCTGCAGAAGCTGAATGCCCTGTACCAGCAGTTCGGATACTGCCTGATCACGCAGCATTCGTACGAGTTCCCGGGCTCGGCAGGATTCGAGAAGATGAAGGGCCTCATGAACGGCCTGCGCAAGACCCCGCCGGCACAGGCAGGCGGACTCAAGGTAAACGGAGTGGTGGACTACGGCAAGGGAATCGACGGACTTCCCAAGTCCAACGTCATCAAGTTCGTGCTCGAGGGCAACTGTTCTGCAATCATCAGGCCTTCTGGAACCGAGCCCAAGATCAAGAACTACTGTACTGTCACGGCCGCTGACAAGGCATCCGCAGAGAAGGTGGAGAAGAAGATCGTTTCCGATTTCGAGAAGCTGTTCGGAGTCTGAGCGCCATGGAAAAATACTGCGGAGTGAAACTCTATGATCCGAAGTTCTGCGACGGCAGGAATCTGGATCTGATGCAGGAATGCGGATTCAACACCGTGTTCCTGGGACGGGGTGCGCTTGACAAGGCATTCACGCAGGAGCTGACAAGGCGCGGGTTCTTCTGGAATATAGTGGAGCCCGTGTTCCTGCTTGAGCCGGACGATCCCTGCACGCTTGCCACGCTTAAGGACGGAAAGCCTGCCCACAGCAGCTGGGTCCGCTTTGCCTGTCCGACTGACTCGGAGCGTATGGAATCCGTCAGGAACAGGATTGAAGAAGACATCCGCAGCTATGATCCTCCGGGAGTATCGCTGGATTTCATCAGGTTCTTCCAGTACTGGGAGACAACGGATCCCGCTTCTTCCGCAGACTCCCTTCCGCAGAGCTGTTTCTGCCCAAGATGCCTTCAGCAGCAGAAGGGCTTTGCAAGTCTTCCCGAGTGGAGACGGCATGTGATCTCATCAACGGCAGAGTCTCTCTGCGCTTCTGCCAGAAACCTGAAGCCATCGGTAAGGATCGGCATCCACTGCGTGCCCTGGACAAGGGACATGTTCGGCGGAGCCGTGCGTGATGTAGTGGGGCAGGACTTCAGCGTCCTGTCGCAGACGGGGGATTACCTTACTCCCATGATCTACCATCACATGATGCGTCTTGAGCCTGACTATATCCGCACGTTCATGAAGGATATGGCGGATCAGGGGTGCGGTCACATCCTGCCGTCCGTTCAGGTAAAGGAAGCCTACAGGGAAGAGAAGATGGGGCCGCAGGAGTTCGCCGTTGCCCTTGACAATGCCCTGGACGGAAAGACCGACGGCGTGGTCCTCTACAAGTGGGAAGACCTCGCCGTCGATGATGTTAAGATTGAGATAGTGAAGAAGGCCCTTGCGGCTCTCAGATCCTGACCAGGACTTCCGCAGTTTCCTTTTCAGTCACGGGGATGAGGTAGTCCGGCTGCCTTGCCCCGTCAACCCACAGTCCTTTCTCCTCGTCCTTGCCGGCACGCTCTACGGTTATGTCGAACGTGGTACCGCGGAAGAGCCTTGTGGCCTTGTAGCCCTTCATCTTCTTCGGAAGGCACGGGGTGACGCGCAGGCCGTCGTAGTCAGGCACTATGCCAAGTATGCCCTGGCTGATTGAAAGGAATGTCCATGCGGCCGTTCCGGTAAGCCAGCTGTTCTTTGCTTCTCCGAAACGCGGGGAGTCCTTGCCCGCGATCATCTGCGAATAGATGTAGGGCTCGGTCCTGTGGATCTCGGAAATCTCCTCGATGAATGCCGGGCAGATTTTCTGGTACAGGTCCCAAGCCTCCTCGGCATGGCCCAGTACTGTCTCCGCCATGGTGATCCACGGGTTGTTGTGGCAGAAGATTCCTGCATTCTCCTTTACTCCGGGCGGATAGCTGGAGATTTCTCCCAGCTCCAGGTGGTAGTGCCTGAACGGAGGATTGTTGAGAACCACGCCGTACTTGGTCTCAAGCCTCTCGTGGACGCTCTTCATTGCCTTTGCGGCTTCACCTGTTTCCTTTCCGATACCGGCCATCACGCACATTCCCTGGGGCTCGATGAAGATCTGGGCTTCCTCGTTCTTGTGTGTTCCGACAGGTCTTGAGAAGGCGTCGTAGGCGCGCAGGAACCATTCTCCGTCCCATCCGTGGGTCAGGACGGCCTTTTCCATTTCGGCTATGTGCTTTTCGGCTTCATCGGCCTCCAGCTTCAGGCCCTGGATGCGGCAGATTGCCTCATAGGCCCTTCCGTACTTGACGAACATGCCGGCGATGAAGACGCTCTCTGCCACCGGACCTTCGCTGGGTCCTGTGGTCTGGAAGCTCTCTCCGGGCTGTGAGGAGAAGCAGTTCAGGTTCAGGCAGTCGTTCCAGTCTGCACGTCCGATCAGCGGCAGACCGTGGGGTCCCAGATGGGTCACGGTGTAGTTGAAGCTGCGTCTCAGGTGCTCCATCAGAGGCTGTGCCAGATCCTCGTTGTTGTCAAAGGGAACCATCTCGTCAAGGATGGAGAAGTCTCCCGTCTCGCGGATGTAGGCATCGGTTCCTGCAATCAGCCACAGCGGGTCATCGTTGAATCCGCTGCCCACCGCCAGGTTGCCGCGCTTTGTAAGCGGCTGGTACTGGTGGTAGGATGATCCGTCGGGGAACTGTGTGGCTGCAATGTCCAGGATCCTTGCCCTTGCGCGGCCGGGAATCATGTGGACGAATCCCAGCAGATCCTGGCAGGAGTCCCTGAAGCCCATGCCGCGTCCCATGCCGCTTTCAAAGTAGCTGGCGCTTCTGGACATGTTGAAGGTGACCATGCACTGGTACTGGTTCCAGATGTTGACCATGCGGTCCATCCTGGGTTCGCTGCTCTCTACGTTGAACTTGCGCAGGAGCTTTGTCCATGTGTCCTTGAGCTCTTCAAATGCTGCTTCCACCTTGGAATCGGTGTTGTAGCGGATCATCATCTGCTCGGCCCTGGTGCGGTTTACGGCATCCAGGTTCTCCCACTTTTCGTCCTCGGGATTCTCGATGTATCCCAGACCGAATACAACCGTGTATTCCTCGCCGGGCTTCAGGCTGATGTCAATCTGGTGGGCTCCGCAGGGTCTCCAGCCGTGTGCGATGGAGTTGCGGCACTTTCCTTCAAGGACTGCATCGGGAGAAGCGGCGCTGCCGTAGGGGCCGTTGAAGATGTCCATGTCGGTATCGAATCCGGAGACATTCCTGTTGCACCAGAAGATGCTGTAGTGGTTGCGTCTCTCGCGGTACTCGGTCTTGTGGTAGATGGCGCTGCCGTGGACCTCGACCTCTCCGGTGCTGTAGTTGCGCTGGAAGTTGGTGGCATCGTCGTTGGCATCCCACAGGCAGAACTCGACAAAGCTGAACAGCTGGATGTCCCTGGGGGTCTTTCCGTCATTCTTCAGGCTGACGTGATAGATCAGGGCGTTCTCGTTCTCCGGGACGAACATGGTCTGGCTCACGGTGATGTCATCCTTGGAGCCTTTGAAGATGCTGTAGCCCATGCCGTGGCGGCAGGAGTAGGAATCGAGTTCCGTCTTGACCGGCTGCCATGACGGGTTCCAGATCACAGGTTCCTTTCCCATGCCCTTGTCCTCGCGGATGTAGAGCCTGAAGCCTTCCTGGTCCATGGGATTGTTGTTGTAGCGGTAGCGGGTGATGCGTCTGAGGCGGGCATCCCTGTAGAATGCATAACCGCCGGCGGTGTTGGAAATCAGCGTGAAGAAATCCCTGTTTCCCAGGTAGTTGATCCAGGGAAGGGGAGTCCTGGGTGTTTCAATAACGTATTCGCGTGCGCTGTCGTCAAAGTGTCCGAATTTCATGCTGTCCTCCTTGTCAGTCACCGTAGCCGGCCATCACGTCCCTGAGGAAGTAGGCACTGTCCTTGGGGATGCGTTTCTGCGTCTCGTAATCGCAGTAGACTATTCCGAATCTCTTGCTGTAGCCGTGGGACCACTCGTAGTTGTCTATGAAGCTCCAGCAGAAATAACCTTTCAGGTTCACGCCCTGCCTGATTGCCTCGGCGCACATCTGGAGGTGCTCCGACAGGTAGCGGATGCGCTGTGTGTCATGCACGCGCTCCTCTCCCGTGACAGGGTCTTTCTCAAGTACGTCGTCGCAGGCGGCGCCGTTTTCCGTAATGTAGATGGGAAGCTTGCCTCCCGCGTAGTCCTGAGCCCACTTGAGCAGCCTCAGAAGTCCGTGCGGAGTTATCTGCCATCCTATTCCCGATGTCCTTTCCTCCCACCTCGGTGCCATTTCCGTGCCGAAAGGTACGGTATCGGACCATCGTATGACATGCTCGCTGTAGTAGTTGATGCCCAGATAATCAATGGGCTGGGAAATCAGTTCCATGTCTCCGTCCTCGATCGGGAACTCCAACCCGAGCTCCTGCGTGCAGTAGGCGGGGTATGTCCTGCGGAACATGGGCTCGATGAAGAGTCCGCTCCTGAGTGCTACATGGTGCTCGCAGGCAAGAGCGTCCTTTGCGCTTCTTGTGGCAGGGCGGGGATACTCAAGGTTGTGGGTCACTCCTATGGGAGCCTTCAGGCCCGTCTTCCTGTATTCCTGCATGATCAGGCCGTGGGCAAGGTTCATGTGGTGCACGCTTCTGACGAACTGGTTCAGGTTCTGGATTCCGGGGGCATGGATTCCGGTAAGGTATCCGAGGAAGGTCACGCACATGGCCTCGTTGGTGGTTATCCACATGTCAACAAGGTCGCCGAGTTCACGGAACAGTACCTTGGCTAGGTATGCAAGCTTGTATGCGGTGCTTCTTTCTGCCCAGCCGCCTTCTGCCTGGATCTCGCTGGGCATGTCCCAGTGGTAGACAGTGCAGCATGCCTTCATCCCGTGTGCATGGAGTTCACGGCAGAGGTTTTTGTAGTATTCGATTCCCTTGGGGTTGACCTCCGTGCCGCCGTGGGGCAGGACTCTGGACCAGGACACGCTGAAGCGGTAGTACCCGAATCCGAGCTCGGCCATGAGCCTTATATCTTCCTTATATCTATGATACTGGTCGGCGGCTACGCTTCCGTCCTGAGACTGGTAGACGGCACCGGGAACCTTTGCAAAGTCATCCCAGATGCATGGCGTACGGCCGTCTTCGTTTCCCGCACCCTCCACCTGATAACTGGCGGTTGCGGTTCCGATTATGAAGTCCTCGGGCAGATCCGGTCTTGTGAACATGGCCCTGATGCCTCCTTTCTCCCCCGTGATTTTTCATCACAATTTGATGTTGACGTTTTGTCTTTTCTAATGATAACCTATGTTTGTACACTGTGTAAACAAACTTCGGAAAAAAGATTTCGGATTGTTTTCCACACGCTGAGAAAAGGAGGTCGGCGCATGCCTGTTGACAACAATCTGTTCCAGAAAAATGCAAACACCTCCCTTGTCGCACGCCTGATATGGCAGCGCAAGAGCATCTCGCGTGCGGACATCGCCAGGGAGCTGAACCTCTACAGGTCAAC
>JAJBWA010000054.1:0-3342 GCA_031935845.1 bacterium
CATGTATTCGATGTTTGAGCACAAGTACGGCTTGGACCTGTCGGATGACGATGTCATGATGACCTACTATTATCCCACAGCCATCAAGCCGATGATGGATCTCATCAACGCCCTGCGCGCAAGCGGGCATCGTGTCGTATCCGGATCCAACACCTATGCAGGCCACTGGGATTTCTGCAAGGCCATGCCGGAAAAGCCGCTTGCATGCTTCGACAAGCTTTATGCCTCGCACGAGATCCACTATACCAAGCCCGATGAGGAGTTCTACACCTACATTCTCAAGAGCGAAGGCTTCAAGGCATCGGACTCATTCTTCACCGATGATTCTTTGGTGAACCTGGAAAGCGCAGCCCGCGTGGGCATGACCACTTTCCATTACACTGGAGACAACAAAGCCCTTGAGGAGTTCTTCAGACCCTACATCACTACAGGAGGGGATCATGGCAGAGACTAAGATCACGGCCCTCAAGTTCGGCGGAAGCTCACTTGCCGACAGCGCCCAGTTCAACAAGGTGGCCTCCATAATCAGATTGCATGAAGGCAGGTTCTTCGTGGTGGCATCGGCCCCCGGAAAACGCAGCAAGGATGACACGAAAGTCACCGATATGCTTTACAAATGTCATGATCTTGCATCATCAGGCCATGATTTCATGCCCGAGCTGCAGAAGATCCGCCAGCGTTTCGAGTCCATAGCCGAGGGCCTGGGGATGGATTATGATTTCTCCTCCGATTTCGATACCATCCGTGCCCACCTCGAAAAAGGCCCCGAGCGCGACTACATGGCAAGCCGCGGAGAGTACCTCAACTCCAAGCTACTTGCTGCATTCATGGGCTACGATTTCATCGATCCCGCAACGTGCGTGTTCTTCAGGGAAGACGGCACCCTGGATGCCGAGGCCACAAACAACGCACTCGGAAAGCAACTATCCGGCAGACAGCATGCAGTTGTGGCCGGTTTCTACGGAACCGGTGCCGACGGCAGGATAAAGACATTCTCCCGCGGCGGCTCCGATGTCACCGGTGCCATTGTGGGCCGCGCCGCAAAGGCCGATGTCTATGAGAACTGGACCGATGTTTCCGGCATGCTTACTGCAGACCCCAGGATCGTGGACAGCCCCGAGCCGATTTCCGAAATCAGCTACCGCGAGCTTCGCGAGCTTTCATATATGGGTGCTTCCGTCCTCCATGAGGACGCAGTGTTCCCCGTCAGGAGCGCGGGAATTCCCATCAACATCCGTAATACCAACAGGCATGAAGACAGGGGTACCTGGATCGTCCCCCACAGGGACAGCATGGCCGACGGCAGCAGGGTAGTCACGGGAATTGCAGGCAAGAAGGGCTTCAGTTCCATGCGAGTGGAAAAGGCGATGCTCAACAACGAGGTCGGTTTTGCCGCCAGGCTTCTGGACATCATTGCTGCAGCCGGGGTGTCGTTCGAGCATGTTCCGTCCGGAATCGACACCATGAGCGTCATAGTCGATTCCTCTGATTTCCGTGCAAAACGCAGCGAGATCCTCGAAAATGTGCGTGACCGCCTGGCTCCGGATGCCCTGATAGTGGACACCGAGATTGCACTGATTGCAGTTGTGGGACTGGGAATGGTCTACCGCAAGGGAGTTGCCGCCAGGCTGTTCTCTGCGTTGGCCGATGCCGACGTGAACATCAGGATGATCGATCAGGGCTCAAGCGAGATCAACATCATCGTGGGTGTGGACGAGTCTGATTACGAGAAGGCCGTGAAGGCGCTTTACGACGCCTTCTTTAGGTGACTTACGACGGATAGACGTCGAATGAATCAATGAAAGGAATCGCCTGCAGGGCCTCGACATGCTCGGTCATGGTCTTCTTGTCGCTGAGCACGATGTTGGTCTTCACGGTGATTCCGTTGGCATCGCTTCTTGAGAACGAGTAGTCCCTCAGTTTGGCGCCTGCATCAATCAGTATCTGGTTGAACTGTTCCATGGTGATCCCGTGTTTCGTGAGATTGCAGGTGACCGTTATGATGGTCTGGAACGATATCCTCTGGTGATGAACCCTGAGGATCACGTTGGCAAGCTCGAGCAGCAAAGTTGCGGCGATTCCAAGCACAAACATGCCGCTTCCGAAGCACAGTCCGATTCCCACAGTTGCCCAGAGGCCCGCGGCGGTAGTAAGACCGATGATGCTTTCCTTGCGCACAAAGATGACGCCTGCACCGAGGAAACCTATGGACTGGATCACACCGGCAGCGATTCTTCCTCCGTCGGACGTGAGCCTGACATCCGGGGTGCTGGCGATGTCGAGGAAACCGTATTTCGATACAATCATGAGTATTGCGGCGGCGATGGCCACAATGACGTGCGTCCTGAGACCTGCATTCTTGTATCTGCGCTCTCTCTCAAGGCCGATGAGCGCACCGCAGACGGCGGAAAGAATGATTCTCAACCCCAGGTCGAGATAACCTGTGAAGGAAAAGAACTTGTACATAGGGGTGATGTCGAACAACATTAAATGGAGCTCCTTTTGTTCAGATGACCTTGTTCTGAGCGAACAAAATTATAACACCCGCAATTTCCCAAATCAAGTTTCAATTGAATCTCGGATGCTTTTATGGTATCCTCATCTCGCACTGCGGGGATGGTGGAACTGGCAGACACGTAGGATTTAGGTTCCTATTCGAAAGAGTGAGGGTTCAAGTCCCTTTCCCCGCAAATGGAAAGCGGCTCTGTAAGGGGCCGTTTTTTCATTTGATTGGAAATCAGTGGGACTTGAAACGGAGCGTCAGGCAAAGCCTCCGGCGGAGGGTTTGCAGCGGAGGCGGCCTGAGCCGGACTACCGGTAGGCGAAGGCAAGTCCCTTTCCCCGCAATCAATGAGACCGGCCCGGCGCCGGTCTTTTTCCGTTTCAGGCATTTATTCCTTGCGGTCGGGAGTGATGGCTTCTATTATTAACAGGAGACCATGACAAGGGGAGCAATGCCTAATGGATAAGATTATTCAGGACAAGTTCAAGCTACAACCCGAGACCATCGACAACGTGACCGAAGAGACCCGCGGCAATCTGGCTGCGGTGGGAATCGATTCCAAGGATGCACTGCGCCTGACCCTGTTCCTTGAGGAAAGCATGCTCAAATACAGGGATGCCTTCTCCGAGGACGCCGAGGCCTCGGTACGCATGTCCCGTTTCTTCGGTGCAATCCGGGTGTCACTGAGGGTGAGGGGAGACAGCCTGGATCCGTTTGCCGCGGATGAGTCCGACGTATCGGTCATGGGTTCTCTCATGGCGAACACCAAGACGCTGGATATGGCGTGGAGATACCGCGGCGGTGCGAACTACGTCACATTCACCATCCAGAAGAAGCGG
>JAJBWA010000055.1:0-9038 GCA_031935845.1 bacterium
GCTTCAGGTTTCCAGCAATCATCTCACCATCTTCCGGACTATCTGCGTAAACGACAGTGGAATCCCTGAAGCGATTCTTCCAAATGTGCTGAATCACGGTCTTTGCCTTTGCTATGATGCTGATCACGATACCCGAAGTAGCGATAAGGGCAGAATACTTTGCAATGTATATAAGCACATTCGTGAAGTCATTAGTAGGATTGGCAAAGTAAAGAAGCAGGGCAGCATACAAGGCTCCCGCAACATCAAGACCACCATAAAAATGGTATCCTAAAAACCCCAAAAAGAGAGGAACTAAAAACAATATCTTAATCAACTTTTTTCTCCCCGATTGAACAGAATCTCAGCAGTTCAAGACATGTGAAGAAATTATACATTCGGCAGAAGTGTCCCGCAACAATAAACAATGTTTACATGTTTCCAGCCCATTCCGAAATCATCTGCCTTTTTCAGTTTGCTTTTTGAGTCAGCCGTCACTATAGTACAATTGATTGCTTAACTTTTTCGTGCTGGAGTAATGGGGTGATAGACGAAGAATACATCCGCATGCATGTGGGTGCCAGGGATTACAAGACAATAGCCAAGGTTGTGGACAGAAACGGAATCAAGAAATACGTCCTCCTCTTTGAGGAAGAGGATTCACGGGACCTGCCCGATCAATTCAAGCTCGTAAGGGTCTACCCGTCCGATTCTGTCGAATTCAGAATCAGAGACGCGCACGGGAAAAAACCCCATGCAATAATCAGGCTCTCAAACAATGTAAAATTCAAGGCCTTTCCGTACTGTGATTATGCCCAGCTTAAGAGTCTTTCGGATTTCTGGGAGAATCAGTTTTTCTTCTAGAAAAAAGAAAACCCCATGGATAAAAGGAGGTCAAACCATGGGGGAACAAAAGGAGGTTGAGATTTACATCTCGTGGCTATAAATTAGCAGAAATGCGAAAATTATGCAATGGATTCTTGAAAAATAGGTGAATTTTTTAAGAAAAAGTTGACTATACGTTTTTAATTTATTTTATTTAATCAAATTATGCCTAGACAATTTTTCTCAATATCTGTCATTTTTTCTTTATAGGAATCAATCAGGCCGTTCATCTCGGCGGTGAATTTCACGAACGGATCATCCAGAAGGGCCTTGCATTCGTTCTGGAAACGGTCATACATGTCGGCGAATTTCTCGCCGAACTCCGTGAGCGTGGCACCGCTTCTGTCTGAGCCTCCCTTCTTGCGGTCCACCACCCTGACACCCAGGTTTTTCTCAAGATTCACTATCATCCTGTAGACCTTCGAATACGATATTCCGAGATCGGATGCAGCAGCCCTGAGGGATCCGAGTTCCTTTGTCTTCTGAAGAACCCACAGGACACCTATTCCCATGAACTTCTCCTTTCCGTTCTGGACATAAAGCTTGACCTTCAGATTGATGTCGCCCATATTCCCTCCTTTTCAGAACAGCCCGGGCTGATCCTCATCCTCTTTCCTTTCCTGTCCTTCGCCGGACCCTATCATTTCACGAAACTCCTTTTCGGTCACGATGCGCACACCGAATTCCCTGGCCTTGTCCATCTTGCTTCCGGCTCCGCTTCCGGCCAGAAGACATGTGGTCTTCTTCGAAACCCCGGACACTTCCGTTCCGCCGCGGCGCTTTATCTCATCCATCGCCTTGCTTCTGGGATTGAAGTTCTCGAACGATCCGGTGACGCACCAGCTCTGGCCGGCGAATATCTGCGGAACACCGGACAGGTCTTCTTTCTCGTCTTCCATATGAAGGCCTGCATTGCGCAGGTCTTCGATCAACCTGCGGGTTGTTTCCGATTTCAGGCCATCGATTATCAGGGCGGCCGTCTTGGGCCCTATCCCCTTGATTTCAGAAAGAGAGTCAATATCGTCATTGTCCGCCAGGGCCAGCAGCTTGTCCATGGTGTCGTATCCGGCATCGCAGACCAGATCCACAGCCTTCTTTCCGAATTCCGGGATTCCTATGGAGACAAGAACGTTGCGGAACGGAGTCTTCAGGCTTTCACGCAGGGCAAGCTTTATCGACTCGATCTTCTTTCCCTCTACTCCGCCGAATCCGTCGACGAAACGCAGGTTGTTGAAATCAAACTCATACAGACCGCTGATCGTGGTGACGAAACCCTTGTCGTAAAGTATTCCGACCGTCTTCTCTCCAAGGCCCTCAATGTCCATCTGACCCTTGGCACAGAAGAAGGCAAGCCTTCCCTTGGCCTGGGCCGGGCAGTCGTAGTTGGTACAGAAGTGGTGGGCTCCCCGCTTTTCAAGAACTGAGCCGCACACGGGACAGCATTCGGGCATCTTCCAAGTGGTGTTGCCCTGTTCGTTCTTCTCTATCACGTTCTCGACCGCCGGAATGACATCACCGCGCTTGGAGATGGACACCGTATCACCTATCGCCAGCTCAAGGGCATCGACATAGTCCTGGTTGTGGAGCGTTATGTTCCTTATGGTGCTTCCGGAAAGCCTTGTCTCCCTTATCCTGGCCATGGGAGTGATCCTTCCCGTCCTGCCCACCTGTACATCGATGTCCAGTACCTGCGTCTGGGCCTGGGGAGCCTCGAACTTGTATGCTATGGCCCATCTGGGATGGTGTCCGGTATAGCCCAGGTCCTCCCTGACGGAGAGCTCGTTTACCTTGACCACCAGACCGTCGATCTCATAGGGCAGAGCCGCCCTAGTTGCGGTCCTTTGGGCGATAGCTCCCGGGATATCGTCGAAACCGCCGGCCTCTCCTTCAAGTCCGGCCTGCTCCAGACGCATGCGGGCCTCTTCCCTGCTGCGGCAGAAGAACGAAATGTGGGGATCCACGGGGAAACCGAGGGCCTTCAGCCTGCTCAGTATCTGGATGTGGTCGGTGGTGTTCTGTGCAGCCGACCAGAACCCCTCGTAGACATAGATGGAAAGCGGTACCTGTGCAGTCTCGCTGCTCTTGTTCCTCCTGATGGTTCCTGCAGCCAGATTGCGGGGGTTGGCATACGATTCCGCCAGTGTGGCATTGATCTTCTCGAACTCGGCCTTCTTCAGGAAGACTTCTCCCCTGACGGCAATATCGATGTCCTCATTCAGCCGCAATGGTACGGAATATATGGTTTTCACGTTTGCCGTGACATCGTTTCCTACAAAACCGTTGCCTCTGGTAACTGCGCGTGACAGCATGCCTTTCTCGTAATAAAGGACTATCGAGAATCCGTCCAGCTTTTCCTCCAGCACGAACGACAGGTTCTCGCCCGTGTTCCTGATGGTCTTCTCTATCCATGAGAGGATCTCGGTGTCGCTGTAGGCCTTGTCCAGGCTCAGCACGGGAATCGTGTGCTCAACTTCCGGGAAATCGGAAGAGAGATCGCTTCCGACCCTCTGCGTGGGCGAATCCGGAGTACGCAGCTCAGGATGCTCCTTCTCAAGCAGAAGAAGCTCGTCGAACAGCCTGTCGTATTCCAGGTCAGAGACAAGCGGCCTTCCGGTCACGTAATAGGCTTTCTGATATTCCGTGAGGAGCTCACGGAGTTCCCTGCTTCTGCTCAAGTAATCCATGCGCATATTTTATATCAAATCCAAGTGGTATTCCACTGTTGTTGAAAAAACAGACCCTCGGTGCTATTCTAGACCCATGCCAGAACAAAGTGACCTTTTCGACCTGACCAAAAAGCATCTGATCGGGCGTCTCGTGACATCGACAGTATCCAATGCACGCATTGCGGACATCAGCATGCCCGGAGAAAGCCAGTTCAGGCATATGCTGGTACTCAGCGCCTCCGATTTCGGAAATCACAACGGAATCAGGATAATGGATGAGGAACTTCCGTTCTTCGCCAGGGATGAAGTCTGTTACAAAGGTCAGCCGGTACTTGCGGTATTCGGCTATGATTCAGAGGACGTGGAGCTTTTCTGCAAACAGGTCAAGGTATCCTATCAGATCAAGCCGGATTCGGAAGATCCCGCCCCTGAGCAGTACGGAAGTCCCTTCATCTGGTCCTATGGCAACACCGATGAGTATTTCACTGCCGCTGCAAAGACATTCAGGTCCACGTTCGAAATAACGCCGTTCTCCAACTCAATGCTCGGAGACCAGCGCATATTCGTGGTACAGAAGGAAGGAAAGTTCAACATAAGGCTGTCTTCCCAGTGGCCCATCCATGTCCGCAAGAGCGTAGCGGAAGCACTGGATTGTCCGATAGAAGACGTGGTAGTCCACAACCAGCCCTACTACGCTCCGTATGACCAGCTGGTGGTCTTTCCGTCCATCCTGGCCTGCATAGCGTGCATGGCTTCAAGGATATCCGGAGAACTGGTTCAGCTCAGCTCCCCCATGGTTTCATGGCAGCCCAGGATGCTGATAGAACACGAGACCGCATACATGCAGGACGGAACCCTACTTGCCGACAGGGCGAACTGTTCGGTAGATATGGGAGCCTTCCCGTTCTTCTCTTCGGAAGTCTATCACAACGTCCTTGCAGGACTTGTTCCCACCTATCCCCTGAAGGCCGCCGAAGTCTGCATCATCACCAACCGCAGCAGTGCTCCGCCGTCGAACTTCTTCGGAGATCTTGGTTTCTCGATGGCCCAGGCCGGAACGGAAAGTCATTTCTCACAGCTTGCTGCATCGATCGGCATGCAGCCCGGAGTCTGGAAACTCGGAAGGATCAGCGAAATCGGACCGGCAGGTCTTCCGCTGTGCGAGAGCGTCAAGCAGGGCGCAGACTATGACAAGCTGGAGAAATCCGCAAAGGAAGTAATCGAGAGCTCCTGGTATTCCAGAAAGTATGCCGCGAACTCACAGAAGCATCTCATCCCTGTCAGGATGAATCCCGCAATCAACTACTCCAGGGGAATCGGATTCGCATGCGGAGAAAGCATCATGGGATTCTCCCAGCAGTTCAACGCAAGCGCCAACTACTCGATCACCATAACGATGAACGAGAACGAGACATTGTCCGTGAACACCGGAATCCAGGCCGACAGGACAATGACGGCAATCTGGAAGGAGACCATCCGCAAGTTCATCGACATACCAGACGAGGACATCATATTCGTGGACATAAACGATCCCGACATCCTGGATCTCGGGCCCAGCGCCCTGTCGAGAAAGATCGGAATAGTATCGGCACTGCTGATCAAGGCCTGCTCTGAACTTGCACGCAAGCTCAGGTTCTCACGCCTTCCCATCTCCGTCACCGCGGAGAACGAAGCAGAGCTCACCGATCCGTTCTACTACAGCTCGGGAATCGGTGCCGTGGCAATAGACCTCCACATAGACACGGTCATGCTCTCTCCCATAATCGACAACGTCTGGGTCAACTTCCACCTCAGCCACGTGTTCGACATGGATAGGCTCCTCAACAAGGCCAGACACACCATCACGGCGGTTCTGTCGGACATCTGCCCCAGATCCACCGCAAAGTGCAACATCGACATAAAGATCGATCAGGACGGTTCCTTCACGGCATCCTCCCTCACGGCAGGACTGAGAGGCCTCACCACCGCCGCACTGGTAGGTGCTCTGTCCCAGGCCCTCGGCCATACGATCCACAGGATTCCGGTCACCAGTGACGACATACTCGGAATCGCGATCCTGCAGCATCAGAATTCAGAAGGAGGAGAGAAATGAGACTGACTTGCAACATCAACGGCACTCAGTACTCGCTTGTCGTCAACTCCGACAAACCGCTGAGCCAGATCCTCAGGGAAAACATCATAACGTTTGCAGAAAACAGCCAGTGCCTGGGAGCATCATGCGGAAACTGCATAGTCCTGATAAACGGGAGCGCCGCCCTCAGCTGTCTGGTGCCGGCGTTCAAGCTCAACGGTGCCAGCATCCTGACGTTCGAAGGTTTCCAGAAGACCAGATTCTGTCATGACATAGAGCGGGCATTCGCGGATGTGGGCAACCAGCCGTGCCCCCAGTGCTACCCGTCAAAGACGGTAATAATCGAGTCGATTCTCAACAAGCTGGACAAGGAAAACCAGAGCAGACTCACCGGATTCAACGAGTCTTCCGCCTCGCAGAGCGAAGGCTCTGCAGCAAACGAACACGCAGCCAGAAGCAGAAGCGGTTCCGGAGCCATCAGCACCGAGATGATTGCCAAGGAGATGGCCATGAGCAGCTGCCAGTGCATGGAAATCTCGGATGTCGAGAAGATAATCAACCTAGCTTACAAGTACAGGAGCAGACGCCGTGCCAGAAGGTCTTAGATCCCCTACGGTCTTCACTCCCAAGACGGTGAGTGAAGCAATATCGAACAAACTCAGGAATCCGGGCGCCCGATACTGGGCAGGCGGCACATACATCATGAGCCGGCCGAATTTCTATCCGAACCCCAACCAGCGCGACATCATCTCTCTGGCAGGAATAACGGATCTGTCCCGAATCTACCACGCCGACCGGTATCTGGAAGCCGGAGCCATGGTCACCATCCAGCAGCTTCTGACCATGGGAAGCTTCATCTTCTCCAAGGACCTCTACAACGCAATCAACTCAATCGGAAGTTCTGTTGTCAGGAACCAGGCCACTCTGGGCGGCTCTCTGTGCACCAACGACATGAGGTTCACCATGAGCTGCCTGCTGGCAACCCTCAACGCACAGGTGGAAGTAAGGATGGTGTCCAGATCCGCACCGTCAAGGTGGATTCCAGTATCGAAGCTCTACGACAGGAAAGGAAACTTCCTCTTCTCTGACAATGCCCTTCTTACAAAAATCAGGATCCCCACCGACAATACGTCCCAGAACATGTTCATAGCAAAGACGCTGGACTCTCCCATGCTGAACCCGTCGGAGTCCGTCATCCTCGGCCTCCAGTACTCCGTGAACCAGGGTACGATAACGACCCCGACCATGTGCATAGTTCTGCCGAGTTCCTGCTTCTACATGTCCCAGGACTTCGACAACCTCCTGTCCACCATCAGCTTCCCGATCACAAGGGACAAGGCACAGAAGGTCGCCAGGAGACTTGCATCAGACCTGAGGATGTCGGTCAGACAGAACACGGACCAGCTTCAGATAGAAAGGGCCGTAAGGCTGCTGGAGCATGTACTCTACGAAATCAACACGAACTACCTGGCAGGCTGATCATGCTCACGATGAGGATCACGGGCGGAAAGTACTGCGGCCGCAAAGTCATAATCCCGGAAGGCGAGCTTGAGATCCGTCCCGCCATGGACAGGATGCGCGAATCCCTTTTCTCCATTCTCGGCCCCCTTGACGGAGTATCCTTCTGCGACCTTTTCTCCGGCAGCGGATGCGTGGGTCTGGAGGCGGCTTCCCGCGGAGCAAAGCTGGTTCATCTTGTTGAAATGGACAGGGCAAAGCGCACGGTCATGGAGAAGAACATCAGCTGGGCAAAGGACGGCTGCGACATCCAGATTTTCTTCTCCAATGTCCTGAAATTCATACCTACCGCACAGATTCAGTATGATATCGTCTATGCAGACCCTCCTTTCCCGATGTCGAACAAACTCCAGCTTGCTGAGCTGGTTGACAGGAGAGGCTGCGTGAAACCGGACGGTCTGTTCATAATCCACTTCCCCACGGCAGAAGAAAACCAGTGGCCGGAAAGAGTCGGAAACCTTGTACTGACGGACACCCGCAAGTACGGGCGCAACATGATCAAGTTCTACAGATACGAAGTCTGAATCAGCTGTCTAGATTGGGATAACCCTCGAAGACCATGAACGAAAGGATTGAGTTGTCCTTCTTGTAGGATATCATCACGGAGAGGTTGTCATCGTGCCTTCAGCTGAAGTATAAGCATACACCTGGAAATAGGCAACTTTAGAGACAGGAACAAGATTGCGCGGGTCAGCGCATTCTTCCCAGACGCCAGAACAGAACCGACACCATCCAGTTGATCAGGAAGATACCCGCGAATATGGCAATCCCGACTCCCCAGCCCCAGGACAGGAATCTGTATACATCGGTAACGGGGTTGGACTTTCCGGTCCAGCCCACGGCATTCACCATGATGTAGACTCCGCCGTAGACAGCAGTCGGTACGATTCCCCACAAGGAGGCCCTGAACGGCAACCGCTTTCCGGATTTCAGCAGCAATTGTCCTGTTATAGCCAGCACAGGAGCAATCAGGTGCAGCCACAGATTGACTCCTTCGAACATCAGTGCATACCCGAAACGGGGACCGAGGAAAATCAGGACCACCAGCAGCGTGACCGTCACTACGGAGCTTCCCATAAGACGGAATATGTACAGCCAGGAAGGCAGGACCGCTTCTTTTCTGAATATGCAGAAGAGAACGCTACACAGACAGGACAGGGCACAGAAGACATTGGAAAGTACCGTGTAGTACTTGAATGCACTCCATCCGCCTGCCACCAGAACTCCGTTGCTCCTGGAAAAGAACATCCCCAGCACAGCATAGGAAACAGATGCAACCACCAGCAGATCCAGCAGAAGGATCACGACATTTCCGATTCCCTTATCTTTATTTTCCATCATTAAATCTCCCCATACCAGATACGGTCACCTTACCACAAAGTCAAAGCGGCCTTCCTTGCATTTCTCGTTTGTCTCTACAATGACATAGACAGTGCCGTTGCTGACCGGAACTGTCGAAGTCCCGACTTCCTCTCCGCCTTTTATGGTGAACAGTTCGGTCTTTGTTCCGTCATCATCGTAGTAGACCGTGGCACTTCCCGTCTCCAGCTTTCCGGAATACTCCAGAACCCCTTCGGAGCCGCTCTTGCAGTTCATCTTGAATGTCTTGGTTCCGCTGAAGCTGGAGAAGCTCATGTATGAAGACCCTGACGTGTTGGAACTCACGAGAATCGTTGCACTGAAACTTGATTTGTACTTTCCGCACCCCGTCAGGCAAACCAGCATCAGCAATGCCGCAACAACGGCAAACATCATCTTTTTCATTTTCCGGCAACTCCCTTCATCCGCATTATACTCCAGAATCCGCAACCCGAGGCAACCTCTGTCTGACAAACCGTGATTTGTGGATGTCCATTCCCACTCCATAGAACTTGAGTGCAACCTTTTTTATCAGAATCAAGGCTAATGGTTGCCAAGAA
>JAJBWA010000056.1:0-9646 GCA_031935845.1 bacterium
CTGATCTCATAGGTTCCAGTATCCTTTCAATTCAGGCAAAAGGCAAGTGCCAATGGCACCCTGCTAAAGGCCTTTTCTTTGGTGAATAAGACCTCGTCAAGGGCAAGACAAGTGCCATTGGCACCCTTGACAAGGTCATTTTCATTGATGTTTTCGTGAATAAGACCTCGTCAAGGGCAAGACAAGTGCCTGCGGCACCCTTGACAAGGTCATTTTCACGGCAAATAGGAATTATTTGCCGTGAATATGCTTCATCTCCTCGAACTCGTGGGCTATGCGCTCGCGGCACTTTCCGCACCCCGTGCCGTAACCGGTCAGTCTCTCGAGGTCCTCAAGCGTCTTGGCCTGGTCCGTGGCCACCAGATGCTCGATCATCTGATCCGTGACACCCTTGCACTCACACAGGATCTTTGCCACGGACTTCCTGTACGGATTGTCGAGACCTCTTTTCTCAAGATAGTCGTCGATGGCGGCCCTGAGGGCCTTGTCGCCAAGGACCGAGCAGTGGAACTTGTGCTGCGGAAGTCCTCCGAGAGCATCGGTGATCATTGCCGGAGTGATGTTGTAGGCATCCTTGAGGGACATCCCCTTGACCATCTCGCTCATCATGGACGTGCTTGCGATTGCACTGGCACAGCCGTATGTCAGCCACCTGATGTCGCTGATTCTGTCGTCAGATACCTTGATTCCGACCCTCATCTGGTCGCCGCATGCAAGCGATCCCACTTCTCCCGTTGCATCGGGAACCCAGTTCTCATCCTTGTTCCAGATGTTCCTGGGATTCATGAAATGATCCTTGACTGTATCCGTATATACCCACTGGGCCATGAAACTGTCCATATTCACCTCTTTTCCTTTCTCATCTCGTGGAGATCGCCCTAAGCCTGCTTATGATCGGCGGAAGGACCTGAAGGACATAATCGACATCCTCCATGGTGTTGAACCTTCCGAACGAGAACCTTATCGAACCATGCGCCAGCTCCACGTCAAGTCCGCAGGCCAGAAGCACGTAACTGGGCTCGAGCGATCCCGTGGCACATGCCGATCCCGTGGAAACCGCGACGCCCTCCATGTCCAGCATCAGCAGGATGGACTCTCCCTCGACGTTCTCGAACGAGACATCAAGTGTTCCCGGAAGGCAGTTCTCCCTTTCCGTGCATCCGTTCACCGTGACGTTGGGGATACTCTCCAGAATACCCTTGCGGAGCTTTTCCCTCATGGCCCACAGCTTTGAGGATTCCTCTTCTATGTTCTCCATGGCAAGCCTGGCGGCAATGCCTGTTCCGTAGATTCCGATTGTGTTGTAGGTTCCGGCCCTACGTCCGTGCTCCTGTTCTCCGCCGTGTACGAACGGCTCGTACGGGACTCCCTTGCGGGCATAGAGGACTCCCACACCCTTGGGCCCGTAGAACTTGTGGCCGCTGCATGAAAGGTAGTCCAGGTTCCAGTCCCGGCATGAGACCTTGAGCTTTCCGATGGCCTGGGTGGCGTCCGTATGCATAAGTGCGCCGCATCTGTGAGCCATCTCCGAGATTGCCTTTATGGGCTGGACCGATCCGGTCTCGTTGTTTCCGGTCATGACCGAAACCATCACCACATCCGGGCCCATGAGCTTCCCGAGCTCGGTCATGTCCACGCGACCGTCCCTCTGTACCGGAGCCTGGTCTATGCGGATGCCTTTGGTGCGAAGATACTTCACGCTCTCCATGATGCACGGATGCTCGATCGTGGTGGTCACGATCCTTCCGCCGCCGCGCTTCTGGATGATTGATGCTGCAATCATGAAAACCGTGTTGTTTGCCTCGGAGGCACCGCTTGTGAAGATCAGCTCGGAAGGATCGCAGTCAAGAAGCTGTGCGATGTTCTTTCTGGAATCCTCGACAAGCTTTCCGGCCTCGCGTCCGAACGAATGCATGCTTGATGCGTTTCCGAACACCACGGGCTCGGCCTTGGTGACTGCGTCCAGAACTTCGGGAGCCATCTGTGTGGTGGCATTGTTGTCAAGATATATCAATCTACCCATATATATTAACCTACGAGAGAAAGTTATAACCGAAATCAATTAACGTCAAGGTCTGACGGTTAAATTACTCTAACTTTGCGGGACCGCACGGCCTGAAGGCTCTGACGCGCGCCTTGAAGCCGAATATCCGCTCGTAATCCTCGAGCTTCTCGTTGTACCGGGCTATCATGCGGTCATCCAGAACAACTCCCACATAGAGGCTGTCGCCGTTGAACAGGATTCCTGCCCCATTACAAAGCGGATCCTCCGTAGCCCTCTTGATCAGCCAGTCGATTTCGGGACATGTAAGGTCCAGCCCGTCACGGATGAGCTTTCCGGTGTGTGTGAGTGTCCTGCCGATCAGGGCAAAGGATCTGTCGGGGAAATAGCGTCTCATGACAGCTGCCGCATTGCTGTCCTCTATGACCGTGTAGCACGCCCTCCTGCACTCCTCGTCAAGGGGCAGGACCCTCTCCCTGAGATCGGCCAACGGATAATCGCGGATGGAATGATTGGGTGCCACTGCACGGAGCCTGAGGAAGGAATTCTTCACTCTGGTATGGGTATGGAGGATTTCCTCCCTTATGGCCAGAGGGGGTGTGCGGCAGTCTATGGAAAGCATGGTACATCCGTCGGTGAACGGATTGTCCAGGTACCTGTATGTAAGTGTATTGAGGTCAAAGAGAATGAACTTGCCTTCTTCGGCACGGAGCATGGCCGTGACCGTGCTGTATTTGGTCAGCTCACCGCAGAACCCCGTGCAGCACATGTAGCACATCATTGCCACCCTGTCGGTGTCCACTACAAAACCGACGAGTCTCTTTATGGCAAGGACCGCACCAACGCATATCGCGGATGCAAGCACAGCCCCTTCATCCCTCAGGACGGGTCCGTCAAGGGTAAACTCAAGAGGTCTGGGAGGAATCCCGATGTCGGCGAGCTGGAGGTAGATTCCCTTTATGTAGTTGGCCCACTTGTCCTCTTTCCTGAACTTGAGCGATGACGGAGAGAAGCGCTTGTGGTCATTGGTCAGACAGTTGTGGACGTGGACCTGGGCATCGGGGCTCGGGGCCACGGTGACCCTGAGCACGCGGTCGTTGGCGCAGCATATGACATTTCCCTGACAGTAATATGAAAACTCCCCGAACAACGTGGTCACGCCTGGAACTATGGCTGTCACGGCAGTTTCATTGATCACTTTGTTCTGGCCTGTACCGACGTTACCCACTTAATCCTTACTTCCCCTTGAGTAGAGTTTAAGGTACAAAACTCATTATTGCAAATGAAATAAAAAGCCCGCGGCTTTTTGAACCGTGGGCTTCTCAAACCTTTTGGGGTTTGCGTTACTTGGACTGCATTCCATAGCGCTTGTTGAATCTCTCGACTCTTCCTGTCGAGTCAACGAGCTTCTGGGTGCCTGTAAAGAACGGGTGACAAGCAGAGCAGATTTCAACCTGCATGTTCTTGGATGTCGTCTTTGTCTTGATGACATTTCCGCATGAGCACTTGATCTCAGTAAGCTCATACTTCGGGTGGATTCCATTCTTCATTGTACGTCCTCCGTTTTCCGTCTGCTGGTGTCGTGCAGCAGACTATTAGAGTGTTTATGTGCCGTCTCCGTTTTAGAACTCCGGAACGATTCCGGTGTTCATCGAACGCAAGAACGCTTCATTGTTCTTTGTTTTGCGCATTTTGTCAATGAGGAACTCGGTCATTTCAAGATCCTCAAGACCATTTATCGCATTCCTCAGCAGCCAGATGCGTGCGGCCTCATCCTTCTCGAGCAGCAGGTCTTCCCTTCTGGTTCCGCTCTTCTTGATGTTGATAGCGGGATACAGCCTTCTGTCGGCCATTCTCCTGTCGAGGACGATCTCGCTGTTGCCGGTTCCCTTGAACTCCTCGAAGATGACCTCATCCATCCTGGAGCCAGTCTCGATCAGAGCCGATGCGATGATGGTCAGCGATCCGCCGTTCTCGATGTTCCTGGCGGCACCGAAGAACCTCTTGGGCTTGTGAAGTGCGTTGGAGTCCACACCACCGGAGAGGATCTTTCCGCTTGCCGGGACCGTCTGGTTGTAGGCTCTGGCAAGACGGGTGATGGAATCCAGCAGGATGACTACATCCTTTCCGTGCTCCACCAGACGCTTGGCCTTCTCTATCACCATCTCCGCCACAGTGACATGGCGTGTGGCCTGCTCGTCGAACGTAGAGGCTATGACCTCTCCGCGGACGTTGCGTCTCATGTCGGTGACTTCCTCAGGTCTCTCGTCAACCAGAAGGACCATCAGCTTGATTTCCGGATGGTTGGTTGTGATGGAATTGGCAATCTGCTGCAGCAGGATGGTCTTTCCTGTTCTGGGAGGAGCCGTGATGAGTGCTCTCTGTCCTTTTCCGATGGGACAGAACAGATTGATGATCCTCATGGAGACATCGTTGTCCGTGCGTTCCGTCTCAAGGTTGATCCTCTGGTCCGGATAGAGCGGAATCAGATTGTCGAAGCTGGTTCTGGTCTTTGCCACTATGGGGGCATCGCCGTTTACGCTTGCAATCCTGGAGATGGCAAAGAACCTCTCGTTGTCCTTGGGGGTCCTCATCAGACCTTCGATGGTGTCACCGGTCTTGAGGTTCAGGAACTTGATGATTCCTGCAGAAACATAGACATCCTCGGGACCGGAAAGATAGCTGTTGTTCGGGGACCTGAGGAATCCGTAGCCGTCGCTGAGGATCTCCAGCGTACCTGTGGCGTAGATTACTCCGCCGTTGCGGCTGAAGGCCTTCAGGAGCTCCACGATGACTTCCTGCTTCTTGAACTCGGCATAGTCCTCGACGCTTGTGCCTTCCATTGCTGCCAGGCGCTCCTTGAGCTCATCTGCAGGTGTGGCAACCACATCGCTGACGATAAGCCTGTTTGCCAGATGCTCCTGGTATTCGGCCTCCGGAATTGCGATGTCCTCCATTGTCATGGGCTTCTTCTGGTTGTTGCGCTGGTCCTGCTTGCCGTTGTTGAACTTGTTGTTCTTGTTCTTCTGATTGTTATTGTTGTGCTGGTTCTGGTTGCGGTTGTTGTTGAAATGCTTCTGCTCGCGCTCTTCCTGAGGCTCCTCCTTCTGGGTCTCGGGCTGTGCGGGAGCTTCCTTCGGGGCCTCCTTGGGAGTATCCTTGGGAGTATCCTTGGGAGTCTCCTGGGGTTCTTCCGGCTCTTCCGCCTCCTTCGAGGCTTTCTTCTTGGAATCGCCGTCCTTTGTCTTCTGCTGCTTGGCCGGTCTGCCCTTGCGCTTCTTCTGGGCAGAATCCTCCGCAACCTCAGGAGACTCGGCCTTCACCTCCACAACGGGTGCTTCTGCAACAGGAACCTCAGGTGCGGGCTTCTCAGCCTGCGGGGTCTCCTGCTCCTGTGCAGTTTCCTTGGATCTGGGGGCTTTCTTCACTACGGGCTTGCGCTTCAGGACAAGCTTCTTGACCGGACGTACGGTTTCCTCAACCGCGCTGTTGTTTTCATTATCCATTGATTATTACTCCAAATACGCCTGAACAGGCCTGGTTGGTTGAAAATGATAAGAATCTGTGGGATTTGTTTAAGACAGTTGAATATTATACTTTAGTCCGTCCAAAGTCAATAATCACTGTTCTGACGGGGTTTTCGAGAGCTTTCTTTTCCTGACGGTCTTCAGGATCACAAGCACCAGTCCGAGGATCAGGATGGCATACGAGAGCCACACGCAGATCCTTGCGCTGATGTCTACTGTCCTTGTGTAGACGGTGGTACCGTATGTGGATGTCTCGTATACAGGCACGTCCCAGAGCTTCCAGTACATCTTGAACGGCTCCATCTCTCCCTGGATTGTTCCGTCGGGAGTAATCAGGCATGTAAGGCCGCTGTTGGTGCTTCTGAGCATGGTCTTCCTGTTCTCTATGCATCTGAAGACTGCCATTACCGCGTGCTGGCGCTCTGCAGCCTCGGAACCGGACCAGGAGTCGTTGGTCATGTTGACTATGAGGTCGGCTCCGTTTGCAACGAAGTCCGCACAGACGTCACCGAATACATCCTCGTAGCAGATGGGCGTGGAGAACGTGATTCCGGTGGAGGTCTCGAATACGACAGGCTCGGTGCCCTTTTCCCACCAGTGGTAGTCGTTGGCCTTGAGCAGGTTGTAGAGCCACGGCATCTGCTTCTCGTACGGGAAATGCTCCGTGAACGGGACCAGGTGCTGCTTGAGGTAGCTCTGCTTTATCACGCCGTCATCGAACAGGATGACGGAGTTGTAGTCGAGCTTGTTCCAGTTGCCTTCCTCGTCATAGGCAGGCAGAGTCTCGTCGGCTATGACGCTGGACGGGTTTCCGGTCAGAAGCGGGATTCCGAGCTCGGTTCCGAAGGTGACGAACTCATCCACAAGCTCCTGTATGTTGCGAAGGTAATCGAATGTGGCACCTACGTCATCGCCCTCGTACGGATGAGCGGTGTACCAGCTCACGGACGGAACAAAGGCCGTCTCCGACCATACGATCATGTCCGGATTGCTCAGACTTGCCTCAAGGCTCATCCTCTCCAGGTTGATGAAGTTGCGCTTGTATGTGCCGTAGCCGCCCTTCCACGAATCGGCATTGTGCTGGATGGTGGCCACTGTGAACGATGTGTCCGGCTCTGCATTCTTCCACTTGGAATACGTGATGGTGCCGTAGACGATCTGTGCCGTCAGAAGCACCAGGAAGATGATGACCGTGACCTTGTGAAACAGAATGTGGCTCCAGAGACCCGCCGAATGTTCGGTCCTTGTCCTGCTGTAGTGGTCGCAGACCCAGTTTCCGAGGAAGGCCTGGGGAAGGACCAGCATGAACGTGATGCCCCAGATGCCGAAAAGGTCGGCAATCTGGATGAGGGTCTGATAGTCATAAAGTGCATAGGCGATGGTTCCGTAGGGATAGCCTGCGAACCAGCCCTGGGAAAGATAGGCATACGCAACCCATATGATTGCCTCAAAGACATGAACCAGACGGCCCTTGAGGATGCCTCCGGTCCATCTGTCCGCAGCCTTGAGGGCAAAGAACAGCAGGACCATCTCCGCGCCCTTGATTATGGTGACTATCAGTATGGCAAACGGATGGAAACTGGTGAGCCAGTAGTTGAATATGCAGTAATAGACGAATCCGAACAGGAAGCCGTATGCACCCACCAGCTTCCAGGATGTGTTCCTGATGACTGCGAAAACAGGAATCAGGGCAATGAACGCAAGGAATCCGAACCCTTTCTTGGAAAGGAAGCTCGGATGAGCCAATGAGAGTATCAATGCTGCCAGCAACAACAGAGCAACCTCAAAACATACTGTCTTGAGGTTGCGCCTTTGCAGAACCTTGTCGTTCACGCTAAGTATTTTCTTCATATCTCTGAAGTCGGTCAGTTCTCCTGGCGGAGATCCCAGACGAGATCCTTCAGTTCCTTTCCGGGACGGAAAACTGCAACACCGTGAGTATCGACTGCGACAAGCTCACCGGTCTTGGGATTGCGGGCCTTCTCTCTGCCCTTGCGTGTCCTGACCTCGAATGTTCCGAATCCGCGGAGCTCGATGATCATTTCCTTCTTGAGGCCGTCCTTGACTTCCTCGAAGAACTCGTCGACGATCTCGTGGATATCGTTTCTGTTGATTCCAAGCTTTTCATGAAGGTGCTCAATAATAACGGCTTTGGTAAGTTTTGTCTTTTCCATGGTCATTACCTCAATGTCGATGTATCAGTATTGACAGCTCAAGCCATCTTGTTGAACTTGATGTTCATTCTGGACTTCTTTCTGTCAGATGTGTTGTGATGGATTGTGCCCTTGTTGACAGCTGAATCCATGAGCTTTGCAGCAAGCTTCATGTTCTTCTCAGCCTCTGCCTTGTCTCCGGCAAGAACTGCAGCGTCAAAAGCCTTGATGGCTGTGCGGAACTCGCTCTTTGTCTGGCGGTTTCTGAGCCTTCTGGCCTTATTCTCACGATCTCTCTTATCTGCGGAACGATTCACTGTACCCTCCAAATATCTTTAATAAGATAATATATTTAGTTCAAAAAAATGCCGTCGCCGGAAAACCGCGACGTCTACAAAACATATCACAGACGTTAAAACTGGTCAATACAACATTTTAGGTTTTGGAAACTTCTCCACATCAGTTGGACAGAAGTTCCTCCTGGAACTGCTGCGACACCTCCCATCTGGCCTTGTCGTAGTTGTATGACAGTTCGTCACGGGGAATCTGATACTGCTGGGCATCGGGCCCTGTCACGGTCATCTTGTGGGACAGGATGTTGATCTCGGTGACCTTGAAGAGGTCGGCACCGATCT
This sequence comes from bacterium, assembly GCA_031935845.1. GTDB lineage: Bacteria > Spirochaetota > Spirochaetia > Sphaerochaetales > Sphaerochaetaceae > UBA9732. Next base: position 8,318 of record JAJBWA010000056.1, read on the forward strand.
TGACCCTGCTTCCCTCCGGCGGATAGGCCTGCTTCTCCTCCAGATAGAAGTCATATTCATAGCTGAGGCAGCACAGAAGACGTCCGCAAGGACCTGAGATCTTCATCGAGTTCAGCGACAGGTTCTGTTCCTTTGCCATCTTTATGGTCACCGGCTTGAGCTTGTCCGACACGCAGTGGCAGCAGAAATCCCTTCCGCAGACGGCTAGTCCGCCCAGGACCCTGGACTCGTCACGCACGCCTATCTGCCTGAGCTCTATCCTCATCCTGAACACGGAAACCAGATCCTTTACCAGATCCCTGAAGTCAACCCTGTCCTCGGCAGTGAAGAAGAAAAGGACCTTGGGCTCGCTGAGCAGGAAATGGGCCGCAACCAGCTTCATCTCCAGATTGTGCTTTGCAATCTTTTCCTTGCAGATCCTTACGGCCTCTTTCTCCTCGGCCTTGTTCTCTGCGTACCGTGATATCTCATCGGGCGTAGCCATGTGAGAGATCCACTCCACATCGCCGTCGACATCCACCATTTCAGGTTCCCTGTAGGCTGTATCCCAGATCCCCGACTCATCGATCTCGGGATCATCGGGAGTGATTGTCTCAGGGCGCTCCTTCACGAATTCGAATGCCGGCACCGGTCCCAGATTGAGCTTATGTCCGCCGATTTCCGCAACGGCATCATTGCCTTCAAGCTCAACCGACACGGCAAGCTCATCGTTGTCCGAAATCTTCCTGCTGCCGGTACCGGACGGTCCGAAATGACAGGCTCCCCTGCATGCCCTGCATCCGGGTTTGTAGGATGACTGCTGGACCAGTCCTGCAGCCGATCCCACCACTATTCCCATGTCCTGTCCGTATCTGGTGGGTGCTACGACATAGGTTCCGGAATAGAAGACGCTCTCGCTGGCGCAGACGGTAAGGTCATTGCTGCTGGGTATCTTCACAAGATATATGTAGGCTCTCTGTGCCTGTTCGGTTTTCCTGTTGGGTTTTTCTTTCTGCATAGTCAACCGAAATAATAAGTTATTATCCTGTTTTCAACAAGGGTCAGCTCATGCTACCCTGCTATGGAAGGAGAGCGGAAATGACGTTGTACATCAACTGCTGCCTCAGAGAGGAATCAAGAACGGACAGACTCGCCCGAGAAGTCATCAGGATGATCGGCGACGATGACGTTCAGGAACTTGACCTTTATTCCGAAGTCCGTTCCGGAAACCTGAAGTCCCTGAGCAAGGAGACGCTTGCAAAGCGTGACAGGCAGCCGGCTGCCGTCGCTTCTTCGGACCACATGTTCGATTACGCGAGGCAGTTCATGGCTGCGCACCACAGAGTGGCA
>JAJBWA010000057.1:0-15729 GCA_031935845.1 bacterium
GAATTTGTAAAAACAACAACAATCGTTCATACTGTGCTTTATAAGACAGATCGGAGGTGGCGTTTTACGATGAGCAGGAGTTGCAGGACTACAATATCACGGCTGAACGGCATGAATCCCTCCGTACAGGACATGCTTGCAGGTTTCTCCATTTCCCCGGAAGATGCCGGGCTTTGCAATCTTCTGTTTGAGGAGATTTCCGTGACCATGCAGGATAGTCTGCCTCCCGAAACTCCCGTCACCATTAAAGTGGCGGGAACATCCGGCAGCGTGCAACTTTCCCTTGTGACCGTTTCGGACAGAAACATATTCAGCGGGCCCGACGGTTCGTCATCCGCCGACGTGGATGAAATCGAGCAGAAGCTGAGGAATGCCATCATTGAATCCCACGCCGATAAGATCACAACAAAATTCGATGAACGGAAAAAAAGACTCAGCATAGTCATAACAGTCAAAAAGAAGCGTGGCAGGGACTATGAGGAAGAGATAGAGCAGTTCTATGCAAGCCACAAAGGCAATCCGCCATCGTCTTGGGAACAGATAAGGTTCCTGCTCAAGCAGCACGGATGGGGATTCTTCGTCTCTTTCCTCATTAAAGTCGTGCGGTCCTCTCCGATGATAGTGATTCCGATTGTGACCGCCAACATAATCGATCTCGTTGTATCCCCCGGAGGACTGTCGTCGAACTTAAGCCAGTTCCTGACCAACATGCTCGTGGGGGTACTATCGCTCTTCCTGAATATAATATTCTCATATATCGAAAGCATTTATTTTAGGGATATCTGTAGGGCGATAAGCGAAAGCCTCCGCAACGTAATGGTCAGGAAACTGCAGCTGCTTTCGATTCTGTACCACAACGACACCCGCACGGGCATGCTGACGAACAAACTCATGGTAAGCATCACCGACATCGAGGAATCGATGATAATCCTCATCGGAGAGCTTTCAATCGTCATCGCCTACTGTCTGGCAGCAACAGTTCTATCTCTGATCTACTGCCCCCTGATGACCCTGTTCTTCGTGGTCTTCATACCGTTTTCCGTCTGGGTCGTGGCTGCTTCGATGAAGCCGGTCCGAAAGCGTAACAAGGATATGCGCAAGAGCGTCGAGGAAACCAATGCCGCAGTCACCGAAATGCTGGGTCTGGTGGAGATATCAAGGGTCCATGGTCTTGAGGAAAACGAAGCTTCCAGGATGGGGCGTTATGTGGAACGGATCCGTCAGTCAGGAAGACGTCTTGATATCACGAGTCAGGTAACAGGATCCGTCAGCTGGGTGCTCCTGCAGTTCTTCCAGCTTATGGCACTGGCTTTTTCCGCATATCTGGCCTCCAAAGGAATCATCAACGTCGGTTCGATTGCCCTGTTCCAGTCCTACTTCTCCATGACCGTGAACAGACTGTCTTCCTTCATCAACACGATTCCGAGATGTGCCAAGGGCATTGACGCCTTCACCGGCATATCCGAGGTCCTCTGCGCCGATGCCGATGAACACTCCGGGACAAAGACCCCTCATGCCTTCAGGGGAGAGATAGGATTCTCGGATGTGTGCTACAGATATCCCGGAATGGATGCCGATACCCTGAAACACCTGACGATACATATTCCGCCAAAGACAAGCCTGGCCTTCGTGGGAAAGTCCGGTTCCGGAAAGTCGACGATCATCAAGCTCATCATGGGCCTTATGCTGCCGGACTCCGGACTCCTGAAGGTCGATGGAATCAGCATTGCGGATATGAATCTAAAGCATTACAGGAAACATATCTCGGTGGTACCTCAGAACACGGTGCTGTTCTCGGGAACGATATACCAGAATCTGACGTACGGATTTCCCTACGTGGAGAGAAGCCTTGTCGAAAGCCTTATCGAGAAGATCGGACTGAAGGACATGATCGACAGCCTTCCCGCCGGACTGGACTCCTACATCACCGAATCAGCTTCAAATCTTTCGGGCGGACAGAAGCAGAGGCTGGCGATTGTCAGGGCTCTTCTGCGTGATCCGGAAATACTGATACTGGACGAACCGACAAGTGCCCTTGATGTCGAAAGCAGCAGATGCATTGAATCCCTTCTTTCGGACATAAAAGGAACCCGCACCATCATAATGGTTGCCCACAGGCTTCTTTCGGTAGCTGACTTCGACAAGATTGCAGTGCTTGATGACGGCCGGCTGGCCGAAGAGGGGAGCTACAGGGAGCTCATGGCTGCAAAAGGCCTGTTCTACGGGATGATCAACACGGCTAAGGACTGAAATCAACCCATCCAGTAGATACGGCGGACCTCGTCCGTCCAGTATCCCAGCGTGCGGTGTATGGCGATTGAAGGTACGTTGTTTTCCAGTATGTGGCAGGAGGGAACCAGGCCGTTCTTCATCTGCATGTTGGTTATTGCCTTTATGAACAGTGTCCCGTATCCTTTGCGCCGGTGCTCGGGAAACACCTCGAGATGTCCGATTGTGCCTTCTTCCCTGATTCCGATGAAGCCGACCTTCACGCCGTCCACATAGCCGTCGTACATGTCCTTTTCTCCGGAAGGGACAAAGGTGAAGCTCTCAGGAACATCGAACTCCGCGTCCGAGAAATAGCCGAAAAGCATCACGGGGATGGGCAGGACCTTCTGTCCCACAATCTGCGCGCACTGCTGCAGGGCCACGTCATCATGGCAGACGAGCTGCTCGCCTGCGGATTTGTTTTCAGCTACATGTCGGGCAGCTGCGAGAGCGCCTTCATCCGTGCGTGCCATCATGTACCAGATGCAGGCAGGCACATGGATGAGCACGCAGTCTTCCTCCGCAATGACGGCCTGAGCACGGTCCGTACGCAACGCTTCTATCATATCGATGTAGAAGCGTGCATCTGTTTTCCTGAGAATACCAATGGCTTTGAGTCCGAGATCTGTCATCATCAATGAGTATTGTTGTTCAACTGCGATACGTCAAGAAGATTCCGAACGGGCCATGAAAGTGCTATCATTGTTCGAGAGGAAAGTGATGGAATTCAGGGAATTCGGAGACAAAGACAGGCCGGTTGTAATGCTTTTGCACGGAGGCGGGCTGAACTGGTGGAACTACAGGGAGCAGGCAGAACTGCTTGCACCTCGTTTCCATGTGATAATGCCCATCCTTGACGGTCACGCAGGCAGCAGCCGGGCCTGTTCCATGGGGAGTTCTCCCTGAACCATGCCAAGGAATACGCAGATGCAGTAATGTCCGTCATCGAGGGTGGAAAATGGGACTGAAGTTGATCAAGCTGACAAAAGAATATGAAAAGCAGCTCGGGGAGATGATAGAGGAGTGGAGGGCGGACCAGATCAGCAACCACACCGACTGCTCCCCCTGGGCGATATTCAAAAACGACTACCACGACTTCGACTACTACCTGGAGCACCTCGAGCACAAAGTGGCTACTGCGGACCGTGTGCCCGACTCGGTATTTTTCCTTCTGGATGAAGAACGCAACCGGCTGATCGGAGCCGTGAACATCCGCCATTATCTGAACGATGCCCTCCTGAAGGAAAGCGGTCACATAGGAGACGGGATAAGGCCTTCAGAACGCAGGAAGGGCTACGCAACCATGATGATAGGCCTTGCTTTGGACGAGTGCAGGAAGATGGGTATCGACAGGGTCCTCATGACATGCGACAAGGACAACATCGGATCCGCGAAATCCATCATCAGGAACGGCGGAGTCCTTGAGAACGAAATCACCAACTCCGAAGGCAACGTAGTCCAGCGGTACTGGATTCAGCTTTAATCATTGCCAAACGCCACGGGCATGGTAGAATACTTCAGAGGTAGTTGAAACATGATGAAGTATCTTCAGAAGCTCGGAAAATCAATCATGCTTCCGGTTGCCTGTCTTCCGCTGTGCGGACTGCTGATGGGAATCGGTTATCTTCTTTGCCCTGCATCGATGCAGGGAGGAGACGTCACTGGGTTTATTCCGATAGTGGGAATGTTCCTGGTGAAGGCCGGCGGAGCCTTGATAGACCATATTGCCCTGCTTTTTGCCGTAGGAATAGGCGTGGGGATGTCGGATGACCAGAACGGAACCGCCGGAATCACGGCCCTGGTCTCATGGCTGATAATCATAACACTCCTGAACCTGGACTTCGTCGAGACCCTCGTGCCCTCCATTACCGAACGGCCCACGGCGATACTGGCCTTCTTCAAGATAGAGAATCCGTTCATCGGAATCCTTGCCGGACTGATCGGAGCATGGAGCTACAACCGTTTCAAGAACACGGATCTTCCCGAGTGGCTGTCGTTCTTCAGCAGGAAGAGGTGCACGGTCATTGTTTCCGGAATGGTATCGATTCTCGTTGCCGCCGCACTTTTCTTCATCTGGCCGGTCTTGTTCGGAGGGCTCGTCAAGCTGGGGCAGGGGATTGCTTCCCTCGGATATTTCGGCGCCGGACTTTATGCCTTCTTCAACCGCCTGCTGGTTCCTCTCGGACTGCACCATGCCCTCAACAATGTCTTCTGGTTCGATACGATCGGTCTTGGAGACCTGACCCACTTCTGGGCCGGCCAGACAAGTGCCGATGTCACATGGTCCCTGGGCGTATACATGTCGGGATTCTTCCCCTGCATGATGTTCGGAGTCCCGGGTGCGGTACTGGCCTTCATCCAGAGTGCCAAGGGAACAAAACGCAAGGTCGTTGCCGGAATCCTGGGCTCTACAGCCATCTGTGCATTCGTCTGCGGAATAACGGAGCCGTTCGAGTTCGCCTTCATGTTCATCGCACCGGCACTGTATTTCGTCTATTCGCTGCTGTACGGCATCTTCACCTATATCACCGCCGTCAGCGGATTCCGGGCAGGATTCTCGTTCTCGGCCGGAGCGACGGACCTTCTGTTCTCGGCCTCACTGCCTGCGGCACAGAAGACATGGATGATCATTCCGCTGGGAGTTGCGGCATTTTTCGTCTTCTATCTTGTGTTCCGCTTCATGATAAAGAAACTCCACATTCCTACTCCGGGCGATTCCGAGACCCCTGAGAATACCGCTGCTGCCGATGCTCCTCATGAAGAGGCTCCGCAAGAGGCTTCCGCTTCTGCTGATACCGCTCCTGCGGCTTCCGGAAACACCATCAAGGTCGTTGACGGTGTCAACATTCCCATGATAATCGAGGCCCTCGGCGGAAAGGACAACATCGTGACGCTGGACAACTGCGCCACAAGGTTGCGTGTGGAGCTGAAGGACTCCTCCATAGTGGATAACGAGGTCTTCAAGCCTGCAGGAGCAAAGGGCGTCATGAAAGCCGGCAAGACCGGGATTCAGGTCATAATAGGCCTGAAGGTCCAGAGCGTGGCCGATGCCGCCAGGGAGTATCTGAAGCAGTTATAATGCGTGACCGCCTGAAACCTTGATCACCTGACCCGTGACCATCCTTGCCTGTTCGCTTGCAAGGAAAAGGATAGTGGAGGCAATGTCTTCCGGCTGAATCAGCTTGCCCATGGGAATCAGGGGAATCACCGCCTTCTCGAGATCCTCATCGATCCATCCCGTCTGAGTCGGGCCTGGTGCCACGCAATTCACCGTAATCCCGTATTTCCCGACCTCCATGGCTATGCTGCGGGTCAGGGCTTCCAGCGTGGCCTTGCTTGCCCCGTAGGTGATCTGTCCGGCAAACACCTGGGCCGAGTCCGTGGAGATGTTGATTATTCTCCCGTAGTCCCCGCGGTTGCGGATGAATTCCTTGGTCATCAGAAGACTCCCACGGACATTCACGGCAAACGTGCTGTCTATGACTTCTTGGGTCACCGTCTCGATGGTGTCGTTTCCGTTTTCATCGTCCGTTGCGGCATTGTTGACCAGGACATCCACCTTCCCGAAACGTGCGATTGCAGATCTGAAGATTTCCTTGACCTGATTCTCATCGGCGATGTCGTTTTCCAGCACGAGGAACCGTGCATTCAGCTTTCCGAGCTCTGTCTCGAGCTCAGTGCAGTCACCTGCATTGGCCTTGTAGTACCTGTCGGCTCCGTTTCGGTCCGCCTTGCTCTCATCGAATTTACGATTGATTTTCTTGTATACGAGGACGATGTGAGCACCTTCCCGGGCAAAGGCCAGTGCCGTGGCTGCACCTATTCCCTGCGGGTTGTTGGCCCCTGTTATGAGGACGACTTTTCCTTTCAATCCGTAATCTGCCATATCAGAAGTAAAACATTTCTTCGAATTTGCGGTCAAGTGCTATGCACAGGACCAGTGCCAGTTTTGCCGTGGGATTGAACTGGCCGGTCTCTATGGAACTGATTGTGTTCCTGGATACTCCCACCATCTCTGCTAGCTGCGACTGCGAGAGTCCCTGCTGTGTCCGGACGGCCTTTATATTGTTCTTCAAAACGAGCGTATCTTCCATATCTTCAACCCTTGATCAGGAAAATGATCCAGCCGATGGCAAAGAAGACCGCTCCGATGCAGTACAATACTGCGCAGGCAAGCTCATGTCTCTTTCCGAGCTTTGCGTATTTTGCGAAGAAAACAACCGACAGTCCGCTCATCGTTGCAAACAACCCGCTGAAATCCGGTTTCCCGGCAAGGGCATTGACTACAGTAACGATTGCAACGAGTGAAACAGTCACTATCCATCCGATGCTCATGCAGTTCTTTGATGTTTCGATATCGGCAAAATCCTTTCCCTTGTTCTCGCTCTGGCTTTTCTCCAGGATTTCTTCTCTTGTCATTCCAATCTCCTTTGCCAAGTTTTCTTGGCATGGTCACACTATAGCGCTGCCAAGTTTTCTTGTCAACAGGATTCTGGGTTTTTTCAAAGGAAAAAAGAAAAGGAGCCCTTTCAGGCTCCTGATACTCGAGGCTGGGAAGATTCGAACTTCTGACCCTCAGATCCGCAATCTGATGCTCTATCCAAGCTGAGCTACAACCTCATTTCAATAGCCTCTAAAACATAATGTTAGTTTAATAGTTTGTCAATATGGCCTAACGTATTTCTATGCCGTAGATTATATGTCGGGAATCCGGATTGTCAGAGGAATGACAATGAAGTTGGTTTCTGATATCTTTTTTTCTGATGAAAAGAATGTCGAAAACTTTTGCAATCGTATTAGTTCTTGTCATGACTCTGTTGCTGACGGTATCGTGCAAGACCGCCTTACCTAAATCGCAACCCGAAAACGACGGCATGAGTGTGAGGGTGGTATATGAGGGAGTGTTCATCGACAATGTCCAGGAGGTCCTGGACATAATCGACGAGATTAGAGGTGACATGACTCCTCATGAGCATCTGAAGATTGACGAGTTCCATGTCACTGTGTCATTCACGCCTAAGGAACCCATGCTGAACAAGGTCGGAACAAAGGTGAAAGTCAACATCGTAGGTTATGAAAACGGGATGGTGACGGTTGATGGAGTCACTGCCTATGCAGAGGCACTTTCCGTCAGACTGGAGGCAGAAGACGAGGAACTCCAACAGTACTTTGAAAAAAACGCCATGAACTGGCACATCACCTGCTCCTATTCACATGAACCTCGTTACAGCGGATACATTGACTTCTCAGATGCATTGCCAGTGTACTTTGTTGTCATGGGAACCTTCGCCGCTTACCTTGGCGATGGAGCCTATGCGTTCTCACCCGACGATCTGCAGGGAACGAAGTGAACTTCTGAACCTCAGATTCGCAATCTGATGCTACATGTAAACTGCTACATATAAACAAAAAACCACAGGTTTGACCCTGTGGTTTTGTTTTTTTGCGGAGTGACGGGGATTTGAACCCCGGATACCGTTACCAGTATACTTCCTTAGCAGGGAAGCGCCTTCGACCGCTCGGCCATCGCTCCTTCTATTTTCCTGTCACATTGTGCTGTGGGATACGGAAGGAATCAATCCAACCTGCTGAACCCCACGGCTCCAATGCAAACAAGAACGGATGGAGAGGGATTCGAACCCCCGGAGACTTGCACCTCAACGGTTTTCAAGACCGCCGCCTTCGACCTCTCGGCCATCCATCCAATAGCCTTTAAAACATAATGATAGTTCCTGCATTTGTCAATAAGTGTTTGACATGCACAGGAAATAAATGGATAATGCTCCTCGTTGGAGCGATGTCCGAGTGGTCGAAGGAGCCAGACTCGAAATCTGGTGTGGGGCTCGTCCTCACCTAGGGTTCGAATCCCTATCACTCCGAAGCATGAAGCACCAGGGTTTATCTCTGGTGCTTCTATTTTCATTAAGCGGATCCCCGTTGCTCCATCTCGTGAATCGTCGGAGAAGGGCAGTTTTATTTCACCAGTTTCCTTTGTTTTTTAATAATCCGGGTGAAACTTTCACCCCGTTTTACAATAAACGCGGTTTTATGGTGAAGCCGTACTCGCCGACGCGCAGCTCTGAACAGAGAAAATTGTCCCCTTTTCCATGAATTTGCCGAAAAAGGGGACACCCGAGATTGCTTTCCCCGGAACTTGTCTTACCTCTTTTTCTTCCTCAAATCCAGCATGAACAACCCGTGGCGGTTGCAGTAGGCGTAGATACGCTGGACACCATCGATCTTGAAGCGTGTGCCGGAAGCCCATTCCGGATAGAGCTTCTCCAGCTGGATCCGCTGGTCGGACACTGCCGCCAGGAACGAGATGTAGTGGGTCTTGGTCATCGGGTGGTCCACGGTGACATAGTATTCATCCTCAACCACCTCAATGCTAATCAAATGCTCCGAATCCGGGATTTCCGCCTCAAGTGGAGGCAGAGTGATTCCGCAGCAGATCATGACGGCCTCGCCGGTTGCCTGGATGACGTTGCCGCAGACGGGGCAGACATAGAATTTGCTTTTCTTCATGTCGGAAGACCTGTTTCGGTTTGTGATGTCAGTGCCGGACAACAGCTCCACCACTGAAATCCCCAGGGCCTTTGCCAAAGGCTCCAGCAGGCCGATGTCCGGGAAGCCCCGGCCGGTCTCCCATTTGCTTATGGCCTTGCCGCTGACGCAGACCTTGTCCGCAAGCTCTTCCTGGGTAAGGTGTTTGGCTTCCCTGAGTTTCTTTATGAGTGCTCCCGTAACGTAGTTGTCCATAACCCCCAGCGTAGCAAACGCGCAGAGGGGATTGCAACCTACGTATCGTGGACTTTATTTCCACCGGAGGCCGGGAATGGTGTATCATTATCCTGTTGTCACAGGAGGCATCCATGAAGAAAACAGCATTGATATCCATAATCGTAACCGCAGTATTGCTTCTGTTCATTTCCTGCAGCACCACCGGTAATCTCAGCTATGAGGAGAAAAGGCAGGAGTTCATCCACGAGATCACTACGGATGTGGAACTGTCTGAAGCCGAGAAGGTTGTTGATGACAAGCTTAACACCATGAAAGCAGAAGCCGACAAGCTCTATACCGTCATCGAGCATTATGGAATCGTCGACTGGAACAATGCGGATTCCGTCCACAAGGAATTGCTGGACTTCTGCAGACAGCTGCCCAAGGGAGGAGACCTCCATCTGCATGACAACACCATAGTTCCTGCCTCAAAGTACATCGAGGTCCTCAAGAGACACGATGATGTAAGGATCTGTCTCGAGCCCGGAGTAAATTACGGCTATCTGTATCCCGGAAACTACGAAAACGCACCCGACGGTACGGTGAACCTCAAGGAGGCCCTGGAGAGCGGACAGTTCTCGGAAAAGGAGCTCTTTGATATGCTGACGGTATCCGATGAGGACAGCGCAGCAGTCGGAATCTGGGTGACTTTCGAGAATCTCTTCTCCATGACGCTTCCCCTGGCTGCCGACCAGGATCTGAGGACCGATCTGTACGAGGCCGGTTTCCGCTATGCCTGTGAAAGCGGAATCCTCCTTCTGGAGACCAGGGCTTTCTTCAGCACCGATGACCAGGACAATCTGGCTCTTGTCTCTGCAATACGTGAGGCATACTACAATGTCAGGAAAGACTATCCCGATTTCCGCGTGAAGGTCATCGCCTCGTCCGGCAAGAACGACTTCTTCACTGTCGACACAGCCGTGGACAGCCTGAGATCCGGAATCAGGCTCAGCAGCATAATCAAGGACGAGTTCGATCCCGACAAAACCGAGGATTTCATCATCGGCCTGGATCTCGTGAACGAGGAGGATTCCAGCAAGGGCCTTGCAGAATATGCGGAATTCTTCAGCTCCGAAGAAGTCGCCTCAAGCGGTCTCAAGCTCTTCCTCCACGGCGGCGAAAGCCTGAGGATGGACAACCAGGAGGTCATCGACGCTTATCTTCTCGGCGCAGAGAGAGTAGGTCACGGATTCAATCTCTACAGGTATCCCGAGCTGATGACAAGGTTCGCCGAAGATAAGATCGCCATCGAGGTCTGTCCGATGAGCAACTACAGGCTCAAGTATGTTGCGGACCTGAGGCTTCACCCCGCAGTAATCTACCTGCGCGCCGGCATACCCGTGGTCCTCTGCTCGGACGACGGCATATATCTCACCCAGGAACCCCTGGTCGATGACTATTATGCCGCAATCCTCTGCTGGAATCTGTCTCTGTCCGATGTGAAGAAGATTGCCCGCAATTCCATCATCTACAGCGGTCTTCCGCAGGATCAGACCGATGCTCTTCTGTCTGCATGGCAGGAGCAGTGGGATGCCTTTATTTCAGACTGGTCAAAGGAGTGAGTCAGCACACTTGCAGTCCGTCTGCGTTTCTGATATAGTCTCCTTTGTCATTTGGAGAGATGTCCGAGTGGTCGAAGGTGCACGATTGGAAGTCGTGTAAGGTCAAAAGCCTTCGGGGGTTCGAATCCCCCTCTCTCCGTATTAGGGACAGATTCTGCGCTGCTGGCGCCGCCCAACCCCGCCAGGACCGGGAGGTAGCAACGGTAAGTGGTTAGCTGGAGAGCCGCAGGTGATTTGTCCCTTTTTTATTTCCTGCAACCATCCGGACAATCTCATCGTCATTTCACTCAAGCCGTGCAACAAGCACTGTCTTTCGCTCATTCCTTGACCTTGTCTCGGCTGCAGGCGGAAATGCTCTCGGCTCGCCACAGTCTGCAGGCGGCCTTGCTTGAAACACCTTCCTTGACATTGTCTCGGCTGCTTGCGGAAATATCACCTCTTTATCAGCAATACAGTGAGGTCGTTGACGTTGGTGCCGGTGGCGCCGGTCATGATCAGGCCGTCGCACTTCTGCAGGGCGTGATAGGCATCGTTGTCGGCAAGGATGTCCTTGATGCTCACTCCCTGTGCCGCCAGAGCTGCCTTGGTGCCGTTGTCGCAGTATCCGCCTGCTGCATCGGTGGGGCCGTCGGTGCCGTCGGAGCCTACGGAGAACACACAGGTGTCCTTGCAGTCCGCAATTCCGTCAGCAGCCGAGAGTGCAATCTCCTGGTTTCTTCCGCCAAGGCCGTGGCCTGTCAGGTGTACCACGGTCTCGCCGCCTGAGATGAAGGCAAGGGATTTCTCCGAATCCTGATGGTCGCGGGCCATGGAGGCAAGGAATGATCCGGCATCGCGGGCCTCGCATTCAAGGCTTGCACTGAGGAAGACAGGGGAGTAGCCCAATTCCTGCGCGGTCTTCATGGCCGATGCACAAAGCTGCCTGACGCTGCCGGTGATGTATGTGGTCACGTTGTCCAGCTTCTTGGGGGTCTCCTTTGCAAGAAGGGCCTTTGCCTCGGCAGAGAGTTCCAGACCATAGCGCTGTGCAATTTCCTGAGCCTGAGCGCAGGTGGATGAATCGGGGTAGGCGGGACCGGACGCAATCATGTCCAGAGGGTCGCCGATTATGTCGGAAAGGACGATGGCGAACACGTGTGCAGGAGCACAGAGCTGTGCGAACCTTCCGCCCTTGACTGCGGACAGACGCTTTCTGATGGTGTTCATCTCAACGATGTTTGCTCCGCACTTGAGAAGCTGCTTCGTGACACCCTGGCATTCGGCTTCGGAGACCAGAGGTTTCTCGAACAGTGCAGATCCGCCGCCGGAGAGCAGGAACAGGACATTGTCGTCTGCAGAAAGCCCGCTGACGCAGTCTATTGCCTTCTGCGTGGCCATGTAGCTGTTGTCATCTGATACGGGGTGGCCTGCCTCATAGATCTCAAGGTTGCCGATCTTGCCCTTGCTGTGGTCGTACTTGGTGACCACCACGCCTTTGGCTATCCGGCTTCCGACGGCATCCCAGGCGGCTTTTGCCATCTGCCAGGCTGCCTTTCCGGCTGCTACAAGCACGATCTTTCCCTTTCCGAACTTGATCTCATCAAGGGCTTTTCCTACTGCGTTGTCAGGCAACGCAGCATCCAGTGCTGATTTGATGATTCTGTCTGCATCCTGACGAAGTGTTGACATTTCCGCCTCCTCGCATATTGAAGTCGTGTAAGTCAATTATGCATGGTGACTGGAGATACAACAAGGAAAAAAAGAACGTAATCAGGAAAAGACCACCGAACGTCTGCCGTTGGACAGGTCCGATATTCTGGAGGAGAGGGAGTCTTTCTCTGATGCGGGAATCTGGCCGGAGATGGAGATTTCAGTTCCGAAATCTTCCTTGATGGAGTCCGCATTGAGGGATGTCAGGATTCTCTTTACATTCTCATACATCTCGTAGCCGATGGTCAGGGAGAAAGATGCCTTTTCCACCAGCTCCTCCGTGGCTATTCCGTCAAGCACAAGCTTGGTGCTGTCCCCGTAGGCCTTCACAAGGCCGCCGGTTCCCAGAAGCGTGCCGCCGAAGTAACGGACTATCATGACTATTATGTTAGTGATGCCGGAGCCCTTGAGGACTTCCAGGGCAGGACGGCCTGCCGTGTTCTTGGGCTCGTGGTCATCCGAAAAGGAGAACTGGTTTCCCATCACTGCTGCATGGACTACGTGGGTGGCGTCAGGGTACTTCGCACGTGTCTCGTCCACCAGACGCTTCACATCCGCAGGAGTGTTACACATCCTGGCTATGGAGATGAATCTGGATTTCTTGACAATGAGTTCTGTGCTGCGTTCTTCCTTCAGGACTCTCATCCGGCCCTCCGTATCTTCATTCTACCTGCTCACCAGTTGTAGGAGAAGATGTTTTCACACACGCTGCGTGAAGCGTTCTCCAGCCGGAACGCAGCCAGATCCAGATCCGATATTTCCTGTTCGGACAGGACCGGTCCGCAGTCCAGGTTTTCCTTCAGCTGCTGAGTGCTACGAGCACCTATGATCAGGATGTCGGGCTCCACATGGCGCACCCAGGCAAGGGCAACTGCGGTGCAGGTCGATCCGTGGCGGGATGCCGTCTGTCCGATAACGTCCAGAAGGTCATGGAAGGCTCCTACGCACTCAGGCCTGAAGCAGAACAGGCCGGCTCTCGCGTCACTTAGGTCTTCTGGTTTCCTGTACTTTCCGCTCAGAAGCCCCATGCCCGTGGGACTGTAGGCGGCAAGCTCGATGCCGTGATTCCGGCAGAAGGCGATTGTTTCGGAAAGATCCCTTGTCCAGAGCAGGGACACGGGTCTCTGCAGACGGTCTATCACGATGCCCGAAGACACGAACTCCTTCAGCATTGCAAGCGGCAGGTTGCAGACTCCGGTCTTCCTGCAAAGCCCTTTGTCCTTCAGGGTGGAAATCTCCCGGATCAATTCGGCATTGTCGAAGTTGCCCGAAGGCCAATGAAGGTACAGAGTGTCGATATCAACGCCGGAAAGATTGTGAAGGCTTGTTCTAAGGACATCATCAAGACTTCTTGTCGTGGGCATTATCTTTGTATCCACATCGAAAGACCTGTCCGGAAAACGCCTGAGGATCTTCCCCAGAATCTGTTCGGCGCGGCCTTTCCCGTAGCTTTGGGCTGTGTCGAATCCGGTGATTCCCAGCCTGACGGCAGACGCCGGTACGGCCTCGGAGGAAGAGGGATCCTGACCCGTCCAGAAGCCGTCCGTAGGAGAGACCTGCCATGTGCCCAGATACGTACGCATGCGGGCATTATATCACATATATTCGTTGTTAATTGCCTGATTCTGGGGTAAGCTATAATCAGCTTATTCCGGCCGCACGGCCGAATTCCAAAAGGAGAATGACAATGGATATCGCAAAATACATTGACCACACCGTTCTGGCAGCCAACGCCACACAGGAAAAGATCGAGAAGCTCTGTGAAGAAGCAAAGCAGTGGAAGTTCGCAAGTGTCTGCGTGAACACATGCTGGACCAAATTCTGTGCCGAGAAGCTCAAGGGCACCGGAGTGAATGTCTGCGTCGTCGTCGGCTTCCCGCTCGGTGCAATGTGCACCAAGGCAAAGGCCTATGAGGCAAAGTGCGCAGTCGAGGACGGAGCCACCGAAGTGGACATGGTCATCAACATCGGATGGCTCAAGGACCACAAGGACGATCTGGTTGAGAACGATATCCGCGAGGTCAAGAAGGCCTGCGGCGACAAGCACCTCAAGGTCATCATCGAGGCCTGCCTGCTGACCGAGGAAGAGAAGGTCAGGGCATGTAAGCTTTCGGTCAGGGCCGGAGCCGACTTCGTGAAGACATCAACCGGATTCTCCACGGGTGGAGCCACAGCAGAGGATGTCGCCCTGATGAGAAAGACCGTGGGTCCCGACATGGGCGTCAAGGCAGCAGGCGGAATCAGGACTTTCGAGGATGCAAAGAGGATGATCGAAGCCGGAGCAAACCGCCTTGGCTGCAGCGCAGGAATCGCAATCGTCACGGCGGCCAAGTAAGCCATGCCCGCACTCGGTTCCGTCAATTCAAGCGAAGATTTCCTCAAGAGTCTGGGCTTCCCCATGCTGGAAGTCCATCAGACCTTCACGCACTTCGACTTCACGCGCCCCGGGCGCAGGGTTCTTCTCATAGGCCCCATGGGTTCGGGCAAGACGGAGTTCGCCGCCAAGGTCTGGCGTGACGCCGCCATAGCCATGAGGAAGAGCGACAAGGTCAAGGCCCTCACCAGTACCGGAGAGGTGGACCGCCGCAAGGTCTTCTTCATCAGAAGCCATATCGACGGCGCACGCTTCACCGATTATCCCGAGGATGCCATGGCCTACCGCAGCGGTTACATCCGCTGCGGGGACAACATTGCGCACATCAGGGACTCGTTTGATTTCGAGAAGGTGGTGGCGGACAATCCCACCGTGGGAACGTACATAATCGACGAGGCCTCGTTCTTCGACGAGCGACTGGCCTACGTGATCCGCAACCAGAGCGTGGAGCGCGGGGTGATGTTCATCTTCCCCACGCTTATCCTCAACTTCAGGCGCGACATCTTCAATTCTGCCGCCCGTCTGATGCTGGACATGGCCACCGACGTCATACCGCTTACCGCCTACTGCGAGCACGAGGACTGCATCAAGGATGCGTTCTACACATACCGCTACTACACGGTTGACGGAAAGGAGTGCCCGGCGCTTTACTTCGACCCTCTGATCGTCGTAGGCGGAGACAGCACCAAGACCGGATCCGAGAATCCCAACTACGCATCCAGATGCGACGAGCATCACTTCCTTCCGGGCAAGGAGTACACGTTCTTCACCCTCAAGCCGATGGCGGAGGAGGCCAACAAGGGCAATCCCAAGAAGCTGAAGACGGAGATCGAGAGCCTGAAGTACAACATGAAGAAGAGCCAGCTCTACAAGAACCTGGCTTCCAGATACAAAGGGGATCCGAACGAAGAGGTCTACATGAATTCGCTCAGGCCCGACTACATTGCCGAGAAGGCCCTGATGTATCTGTTCAACGAGCAGAACCTCGTTTCCGAGGACATGCTCGTCAGGATCGTGAACGACCTGAACCTGAACAGGGAGTACATGTCAAGGGTC
>JAJBWA010000058.1:0-12516 GCA_031935845.1 bacterium
GCCCTCTTCGGCGTTCTTTCTGTGTTCGGCATCAAGCTTTTCTATGATTGCATCGATGTTCTCGTAGTCCTTTCCGCGTGAGATGGCCACGAACTCATCACCGCCCACCCTGAACACGGGGCTGTGGTCAAAGGCGCTGCAGATCATGCTGCAGGCACTCTTGATGTATCTGTCTCCGGCCTGATGGCCCAGTCTGTCATTGACGATCTTTAGGTCGTTGATGTCAAAGAGCGTAAGTGCGAACGGAGGATTCTGCTTTTCTTCTATCAGGCGGTTGATGTTGTCCTCAAGGTCTATGTAGGCGTGCTTGTTCCTCAGTCCCGTCAGTGCGTCTATGTCTGCACGTGCCTTGGCCTGATGGAGGTTGTAGGCGTACTCCTGATCCCTCTTGACCTGTGCATCGATGTCGCTGACACCCATGATCAGCATGGGCCCGTCGGCTTCCTGTACAAGAGCTCCCTTGAGTGAAACATATCTGGGCTCTCCGCCCATCATCAGCCTGTAGTCTATGGAGAACAGACCGTTCTGCTCGATGCTCTGAAGGACCTTCTCCTTGCTCAGCATTGACGTGACCTTGCCGAGGTCTCCGGGGAAGACGGCTTTTTCACTGTTCTTGATGGACTCGGCAAAGAAGTTCTTTCCCTTCTTGGGAAGCCCCAGATGGGCGTAGTCGTCGGTGACGCTGTATTCGGTATACCGGTCAGTCTTGGAATCTATCGTGTATATGCAGATGTAGTTTCCCGACAGTGCGGAGATTCTGGCGTAGGTGGCCTGTTCTTCCTTGATGCGCTCGTAGGCTTCCTGGGCTTTCATCTGGGAATCCACGTTGTTGACGCCGATGATGATCCTGTTTCCCGAGGTCCCGAGGCGGGAAGCCTTCATGTTCACGTATGTGGGACCGTCGTCCGTCATCAGCCGGTAGGTGAGGGTGTAGGCCTTGTTCTTGTCCAAAGTCCTGATGACGTTCTCTTTCGTGAAATCCGAAATGAGCTTCTGTATATCGTCCTTGTAGATCAACTTGAGGGCGTCCTTGCGGCACTCGGCAAAGAAGTCCTGCCCGTGTCTGACGATCCTGAGTTCTCCGCTCTTCTCGTCAGGCCGGTACTCAACGAAATGTTCGTTCTCGAGATCCACATAGTACAGGAACGTATAGTCGGCGGAGAGGGCATAGACGAAACTGTCGGCCGGAATCATTTCCTCGTTGTCGAAGCTGACTTCCGACAGATCCGTGTAATCAAGCACGGCAACCGTGAGGGCCACGGCCCCTGAGACCGGGTTCTCGGCCAGACGGTCTACCAGGTAGTTTATTATCAGGCCGTCGCCGAGACGCTCGCTGACGATCTGTCTTCCGCCTTCCTTGGAACACTGCCTGACGGCCATGGCGAACGACGGGCCGTATACGGAATCCTTGGTCGGGTAGGGGATTCTTTCGTCCACCTTGAAACTCATGCCCATTATCCTGAGGAAATAATCATAGGAGCTGTTGCGCCGTATGACGGAAAGCTCATTGCCGTCCGTCTCTATGACCGCCATGGGCAGCGAGCTGAAATACTGGCCTTTTTCAATCTCGGCCTTGTTCATGCCGGAAAGGTCGTAGAGGTTGGCGTTTCCTATTGCCGTGTAGTAGCTTCTTTCATCCGGGTTCTCGAATCCTATCTGTTTTCCGGTGCGGTAGCGCTCCAGCAATTCTTCTGTCGGAATTGCCTTGCAGTAGAAGAAACCCTGCATCTTGGTACATCCGGCCTCACGCAGGAATTCACGCATCTCCTCGGTCTCGACACCTTCCACAATGGTCTCGACGCCCAGGGCAATGGCCATCTTGATCAGTTCGATTACGATTATCCTGCTCTTTTCCTTCTCGAAATGGCGCATGAAGTACATGTCCAGCTTGATGAGGTCGAAGTGTATCTCCTGCAGGAGGTCCATTGATGAATAGCCGCGTCCGAAGTCATCCATCCATACCTTGAATCCCATGCTCTGGAATCTTTCGATCTGTTCCTTCATGAACTCCAGATCACGGCCTATGGTGCTTTCGGTGATTTCTATCACTATCCTGTCGCGGCTGATTCCGCTGTCATCGATACGCCTGCGCACTTCCTCCACGATGTCACATGAATCGAAATCGGATCTGGAGAGGTTGATGGAAACAGGGACGGTATACAGGCCGTGTGCCATCTGGATCTTGAGCTTCTCTATGACCTGTTCCACCACGTAGAGGTCCAGTTTGTATATTAGATTGTTCTTCTCCAAAATGGGTACGAAGTCGTCCGGCATGATTATGTTTCCGGTGTCCGGATCAATCCACCGCGAGAGGGCTTCCTCATTGCAGACCCTGCCGTTTGCAGCTCTGATTATGGGCTGGAAGTAGACGTTGACCCACTTTTCCGCTATTGCCTTGTCCAGGTTGTCCAGGATGTACTGGTTTGTCTCTATGCGGTAGCGCATTTCGCGGTCAAAGAAGACGTATGAGTTCACGTTCCTGCCGCGCAGGGAGTCACATGCGACCTTTGCCCTGTCGCAGGCTGCACGGGGGGATAGGCTTTCATTCTCGTAGACATAGATTCCGGCGCGTACGAGAGTTGTCTTTCCTTTGTTGAGATTCGTGCACTTGCCGAGTACGACCATGACTTCAGATTCTACGTCCGCATCATCAGTGCAGACCACGAACTGGTCCTGCCCGAATCTGCTGCAGTTTCTTTCCCCGTAGGTATCTGCAAGAAGAGCAGCCAGGGACTTGATCAGGTTGTCTCCTTCCTCGAATCCATACCGCCTGTTGAAATCCTTGCTCCCGCACAGGTCGAAGAACAGAATCACCGGCGTACGTCCGCTTTCCCTTGTCTTCCTGTTTGCCGTTGCCGAGAGCTCCATGAAATAGCTCATGTTGGGCAGGCCTGTCAGATAGTCGAAGTGCGTGTTGGCCTCGGAAGTTTCGGTGAGCATTTTCGAATAGACCTGTCCGAGTGTGTCCTGATGACCGGAGATTTCGGAGTAGGGGCCTTCGTCGAAATACCACACGAATGCCACCCTGTCCCCGGTGGGCATCGTGACATGCTCGCCCTGTGCATGGATGATGTGGTACCCGTCGTTCATCATGCTCCTGTAGATGACGTTGTACCTGTCGTTCTCGCCGGTCGCGAACTTCCTGGCTTCGTTTGCAATCCTGGATATATCGTCGGGATGGGTGTCGCGGTACATGTTGTTGTCCATGACATAATAGGCGTCCTTGTGGTCCGTGAAGCCGAACAGGCGCAGGAAGCCTTCCGAAAGCAGAAGAGTCACCACATGTTTGTCAATGAACTGATAGACCGCCAGCGGTGCTACGGATTTCTCCATGGAGGCCTGCTGCTGCGGTGAAAATCTGAACATCCCGAATCTCCGTCCTCGAACACAGTATTATTTAGTATATACTACAATTGCACGCTTTTGAGGTATAATCAAGGAAAACATTCGTCCGAGGAACGTCATGGTCAAGAAATTATCCGTTTTGTTCATCATCCTGATTGTCGCCGCCGGCGCCGTCTTTGCACAGCCTGCAAGGGAAAAAGCAGGGCTCGAACTCGACATCAATAGCCTGGAAGCGAACACTGTCGTAAGAAAAGCTGGTAATCTGATTGTTTCGAGCAATGCTTCTGTCTTTAAGGACGCCGGATTCGAAGTCGCGGACGTCGTCAAGGTCTCGTTTCTTGACCAGGAGCTTGAGCTGCCGGTTGTCCCGGATTACTCATATGTGGACGCAGGAGCTACGGCAGTCATCTTCAAGGAAACCGATTCCGATTTCCCGGACGGGTTCGTCGCGCTTGCCATCAACATGGGGGATTTCACCACCACATACAGAATCGGCACCAAGACGGTGAACGATGACAAATCCTGGTACTGGACGGCGGAGCCAGGAATCGAATTCCCCATCAGGTTCACATTCTCCATGTCGGAGAAGCAGGGCTATTCCGACCAATACCTCCTGCACCAGCTTGTCAGGACCAACAACAGATCCGACTATCCGGATCTTACGGACGAGCAGTTCGCCAACTTCCGGAGGGTGGACACCACGGGCATGCACGGCAAGCTCTACAGGTCATCCGAACCCGTGGATGACGAAATCGGACGTGCAAAGTATGCCGACGAGGCATGCAGGAAGGCCGGGATAACCATTGCCCTGAACTTCTCTGCGGATCAGGCCACGGAAGAAGCCTACGAGGGCTTTGCCGGATCCTATTACTCGACCATCAAGGTGAAATACCTGAACCTGAACCTTGATTTCCTCTCGGCCGAATTCGGCAAGGGCCTTGCCGAAGGATTGAAGTTCATGGCGGACAATCCGGGAATCTATCTCATCCACTGCGTGGAAGGAAAGGACCGCACCGGTTTTTCATGCGCAATTCTGGAGTGCCTGATGGGCGCCTCAGCACAGGAAGTCCTTGATGACTACATGCTCACGTACACCAACTACTACGGGGTGGAGAAGGGAACTCCCAAATACGACACCATTGCGAAGAACAACATCGAGAAGACCCTGAAGGCCGCTTTCGGTGTAGATGATCTCTTCTCTGCGGATCTTGCAGCCTGTGCTGAGAAATACCTTCTGTCCATCGGAATGACGGCTGACGAGATACAGAGGCTGAAGGCCAACCTGTAGGAACATGGGTTCTCTTCTTGTTGCGGTAATCTATCTGATATTCGTAAGTCTCGGCCTTCCGGACTCGCTTCTGGGGTCCGGCTGGCCTGTCATGCAGGTCGACTTCGGCGTGCCGTCATCGTACGCGGGATACGTGTCCATGTCGATTGCGTTCATGACCATCATCTCCGCGCTCATGAGTCCCCGACTGATACGCCGGTTCCATACCAAGTGGATAGTGATAGTGTCGATAGGTCTCACGGTTCTGGGACTTCAGGGATTCTCGTACTGCACGCAGTACTGGATGCTGTTCATATTCGCACTTCCGTACGGACTCGGTGCAGGTTCCATCGATGCCGCCGTGAACCACTACGTGGCCAATAACTACAAGTCATCGGTGATGAATTTCCTGCATTGTTTCTACGGGGTGGGTGCGGTCATCAGTCCTGCCATAATGTCGCTGGCGCTCAGGACTGCAAGGTGGAACGAAGGCTACCGCTGGACATCATACATCCAGATCGGAATCCTGGCGGTGTGCATCATTTCGCTGCCGCTATGGAAGAAAAGCAGCTCTGCGGCGGACGAAGAGAGTCAGGAAAGATCCGGAATCAGAGAAGCGCTGAAGGTTCCCGGAGTGGTCCTGACGCTTACAGCGTTCTTCTCCTACTGCGCCGGCGAGGCAACATGCTTCCTGTGGACGCCAAGTTATTTCGCCGGCACCAGGCCCGGCCTGGGCAAGGAGACCATAGCATCTTTCGGATCACTGATTTTCGGCGGTCTGATGCTGGGTCGTCTGCTTTCCGGCTTTGTCTCCAACAGGCTCGGAGACAGGAAGCTCATCAGGATGGGAGTCGCCGTCGAGCTTCTGGGAATCCTGATGGTCCTCCTTCCTCTTGAGGGTTCTCTGGTTGCTGCCGTCGGTTTCGTGGTAATCGGAACAGGCATGGGTCCCGTCTATCCCGCAATCCAGCACATGGCACCCGTCAATTTCGGAAAGCGGCACAGCGCGGCAGTCATCGGACTCCAGATGGCATCGGCCTATATCGGCAGTACCTTTATGCCTATGGTATTCGGTCATCTGCAGCAGGCACTGGGTATTTCGATCATGCCTTTCTATCTTCTGTTTTTCGCTGTCTTGAATATCGGTATGCTCGAGATGTCATACCGGAGAATCCGCCGTCAGTGACGTCTGATTCCTGCCCTGACGGTTGCCGCCGTCATTATGAGGCTCAGCAACGAGAAGAAGTCCTGGATAAGGAAGAATGATCCTCCAATGGTCACTCGGTAGCACTTCATGGCCGTGAGCTTCATCTGCGGATAGTAGAACGAGAACCTCGAGATGCTCTTGAATGCTGTCACGGACATCACGCATGCGAATGCAAATGCCACGGCCAGTGCCAGGAACCTGAGGACGGATGACATTACGGCAAAAGCATGAGCCGGCCTTCGTGTCTCTCCACCGAGCATGAAGATGAACATCATCGTGATGAAGACGAAGGACAGAAGGCACAGCACGGATTCGATTGACGCCACGCCGTAACTCATATATGTCATCTGGATGTTGTTGAGGAAGGCAGGAACACTTGAGACAAGTCTTACGAGATAGAAGACAGCTCCCAGGACTCCGCCGCAGACTCCGAGAATCGGGAGGTTCAGCAGGAGTGCAAGCGCCATGAGCAAGGGGATCGCGACCGCGAAAAGCGGCAACGTCAGGTTCCCGTAGTATCCCAGCCCGATGTAGCTGAAATCGATTTTTCCGGTAATCACGGAAAAGAGTCCGAGAACTGCCGTGATGCAGAACAGGCCGGATGCGATGTAGCGTAAGACGGTTTCTTTCTTCATGATCTGATTCCTTCCTCCGGAAATTATAGCATGAATTGCAATACGGATGTAAAATCGGATATACAGGTGAAGACATGATTCAGGACATTTTCCCCAGCAGACTGGACAACAGCTATGCCCCTTACGACATGCGGGATTCCGACAGCCTCTTTTTCTTTGATGCATCAGGAAAGGTTCTTCTCGGAGGCGATGACGGACAGATCGAGCTTCCTTCGTGTGCGGAAGCGCGTGGCCGGCGGACAGTCTACCTTTTCTCGATAGACGACAGGCGCTATTTCCTTGCCGCCGACTGCTGCGATTACGCCAGGGACGGCTTCCGGTATCTTACCATCAGGGAGGCCCGCGACCTGTTCCAGTGCAACAAGGAGATATTCGCGGTCTTTACTGCATGGCATCTGTGGAGATGGTACTCTGACAACAGATACTGCGGCAGATGCGCGTGCGAGCTTGAGTTCGATGCAAAGGAGCGGGCCCTCAGATGCCCCAAGTGCGGCAACATCATCTATCCCAGGATCAATCCTGCGGTGATAGTGGGCGTGACCAAGGGCGACAGTCTTCTGATCACCAGATACCGCAACGGCTATTCGCACAACGCACTTGTTGCAGGCTTCACGGAAATCGGCGAGACGCTGGAGCAGACCGTGGAACGTGAAGTGATGGAGGAGACCGGAATCAAGGTCCGCAACATCAGATACTACAAGTCCCAGCCCTGGGGCATGGCGCAGGACATCCTGACCGGCTTCTTCTGCGAGGCCGTAGGGGATGACGACATCCGCATGGATGAGAACGAGCTCCGCTACGCGCAGTGGGTGCCCAGGGCCGAAATCGTCCTGCAGCCGAATAACCTCAGCCTGACGAACGAGATGATGAGTATGTTCAAGGAGGGTAAGGTATGACCGAGACAAAAATCTACGTAGGGTTGAATGATTCCGTGACCAAGGAGCAGGTGTTTGAGACGAAAAAGTACATCGATGTCCTCAAGAATGTATGTTTTTCATATGGCACGCCGTTTTCTTTCGCTCTGGAACAGGGCGGATATATCCATGAGAACGGTGAATACACCAAGGAAAACACCCTTGTCCTCACCCTGATCGGGGCAGACAAAAAGGTTGTGGAAGAAATCGGCAAGGACCTCTGCGCGTTCTTCCATCAGGAATCCGTCATGATAACCGAAGGCGAAATCCGAACCTATTTCATCAAGGAGACGCTGGGGTGATTGCCCCTGCAATTTAGTGATGGAAACGTTCTATACCTGCACGAGATCGGAGTGGAGGGACTATCTCTCCCGCAATTGCAGAACGGCTCCCGAAGTGTGGTTCGTGTTTCCGATGAAGGCCTCCGGCGAGAAAAGCCTGTCTTACAACGATGCCGTTGAGGAGGCCCTGTGCTTCGGCTGGATCGACAGCATCAACAAGCATCTTGACGACCTGCACTGTATCCGGCGGTTTTCTCCCAGAAAGAAGGGGGTTCCTTATTCGCAGCCCAACATCGAACGGCTGATATGGCTGGAATCTCAGGGGCTGATTCATCCTGATGTCCGCAAGGACGTCCTGCCTGTAATCCGGACACCGTTCGTATTCTCCTCCGATATAATCGATGCCCTTATGCGTGATGAAGACGTCTGGGAGAACTACCTGGGTTTCTCTGAACCGTACAGGCGGATACGCATCGCCTATATCGAGGCCGCACGCAGACGGCCGGAAGAATTCGCCAAACGTCTTGGGAATTTCATCGAGAAGACCCGGGCCGGGTAAAAGATTATCGGATACGGTGGAATCGACAAATATTACAAATGATACTCTGACTCTGTATTCAATCTTTTTGCCAAAAAATGAAAAAAAGTTTGCAAAAAGCAAACTCTTGTTAAATAATCGCAGAAAAGTTTGTATAATGACGGTATGAACAAGAAGAAGTTGCAGGCAGAACTCCCCAAAATGCTCAAAGAACTCGACCAGCTGATATCCTACATAGAAAAACAGCCGGTCTTGCTGGAAAAAGGATCTCTTGTGGTTTGCGCAAAGGAAAACACTCCGCTTGTATACAAGTCCACGGAAGACGGCAGGCGAGAGTATCTGGGAAAGGACAAGCAGGAAGAAATCCGCTCCCTTGCCAAGAAGGCACATTATTCGAAAATGCTCGCGGCGGCACGCAAGGAGAGGGATCAGATCGAGAAATGCATCAAGGTTCTGAACTCCGGCAAAGGCATAACCGATATCGATGATGTCTACCCGTCTCTCAACAAGGTAATCCGCAAGACGGAAGGTCCGTTCACCATTACTGATGACGGGTATGTCTCCAGATGGCTGAAGAAGTACAACGTCCTGCGTGACAGAAATGAGCTCAACGGGCAGCACAAGACTCTGAAGGGCGAGTACGTCAAATCAAAGAGCGAGGTCATAATTGCAGACAGGCTCACGTATTACGGCGTACCGTACGTATACGAGGTAACTGCGGCGTCAGATCCTTTCCAGGACATGAGCAAGCCGGATTTCATCGTCCTGAACAAGAGGACCAGGGAGGAACTGTTCTGGGAACACCTGGGGAAGATGGGTGATCCGAAGTATGCGGCCAGGAACCAGATCAAAATGGAGCAGTTTGCGAAGCAGGGGATAATCATGGGCAAGAACCTGATCGTCAGCTTTGAATGCGGAGACAGGCCGCTGAGTACAGAGTATGTGGATTCGATAATCAAACAGTTGCTGCTTTGAGGATTTGTACCGAATTAAAGAAAAGCTAAAGGAGAAGAAAGACGAATGAATGAAATCAGTACTGGAAGAAATCAGACAATTGTGAAGAATACCGTCAAGACCGGTATTTCATTCGGAAGCGCACTGGCTATGGTGATAAGCTACGGTGCATGGCATTCCATCGGATGGGCGATTGTACACGGGGTGCTCGGCTGGCTTTATGTGATTTATTACATAATCCGGTATTGACGGCGATATTGACGGGTCTTAGGCCAAATCTTGATGTTTTTGCTGGATTGTGGTACTCGGAGAGGGTAGAATGAACTGATTCCACATTGGAGACCCGGAGTTTGGAATGAAGATAGACATGAAGAAAAGAAACATACAGACAATGATAATCGTGCTGTGGCTTCTGGTGATTGTTGCCACCGGCATTCTATTTTACGTTGTGGAATGCAAGCTGCATATTGATCAGGCAAAAACCTCGCTTGTCAAACAGGCGGATGATATCGCAAACCTCATCCCGGATATCCTTGAAAACAACTTCTATGTTGATGTTGGCTCCATGAGGGTCATGTTCTCCAAGTTCGAGGCAGTGGCCGAAAAACTGCAGGAATATGAAAGCATCACTGAGGCAAAACCCTTCCTTGATGACCTGAAGACCTCCGTCGGAATCGAGAATCTTGTTGTCCTCGACAAGGAAGGAAACCTTCTTTACGGCAGTGAAGACGAGATGAAAGCCCTCAAGATTGATCCGACCAGTGTCGCTCTGCTGCTTGAAAGCGAGGCGTATGAGAAAGCGGCAGAAGAGCTGAGCGGAGACATCGGAGGGTATGATACATTTGTCCGTAAGAACTATCTGCAGTATGGTAGCATTCAGTTGAGTGGGAATTACTCGTGGGGTGTGGATGGCCGCTGGCTGATTTCATTCAGCAACACAAAGCCTCTGGCGCAGCTTGAAATCAGAGATTACTTTGACTGGAAAAACGTCATCCAGAGAATATCGGTCGGAGAGGATGGTTTCCTTTTGGCTATTAAGTCCGATGACGGTACAATACTGTCCAATCCTGATTCCAGCATCAACGGCATGCATTTTAATGCCCTGGAGATGACCATGCAAGGTTCCGGACAGGTCAGTGACATTTCTGAGCTTCTGTCCGGATTCGAAGAAAAAGGCACCGTCAGGGAAGTATCAATCAAAGGAACGGAATATCTTGCCACAAAGCTTGATCTGGAAGAGGCGTTGTTGCTGGCACTTTTGCCTGTGAGTGAAGTTAAAAGCGACATAACCCAGGCCATGGTACTGGCAGTGAGTCTTGTTTCTCTGATTACCGGGCTGGGTGTCCTGTTCGTCTTGTTGCATCTGCAAGACCATTCCGACGAGCTATCGATTGACCAGAGTAACGGAATCTGGAATAAGACGCTTTCAAGCAAACTCAAGATTGCGGGTATCCTGGGGGTGACGATTTCCTTCATGCTCGCCATGTACCTCAATTCCCTTTCTTCCTATGCGGATGCCTACCGATACAGTACTACGAAAGTCGACAGCGTTGTCAGCCTTGTCGAAGGGAATCAGAATGCTGTCGATATGCTCGAGGATTGGTTCGATGCGGAGTATACCTCGCGGACGAAGATTATCAAGTGCATTCTGAAACATACCGATCCGGAGAAGATTACCAGGTCATACATTGACAATCTCAGCAACACCATGGGATTCAGATACGTATATCTGTTCGATGGCAGCGGAAACATCGTCGTTACGAATTCAAGATACGACAAGATTACGATAGACGGTGATTCTCCGTTCCATGCCGTTCTGGAAGGTATGCCGGAGCTGGTCGTTCCATCCGAATACGATCCGCTGCTCGAAGGAAACCTCACCAAAGTTGCTGTTTCCATGGTGGATGACGATGGAACCGGAGACGGCCTCATTCTGATTTACACCACTTCAGAGGAATCGCGCATCATAAAGGTGAACCTCGGATATAGGAGCGCCTTCAAACAGGTTAGCATGGCCGATGGATCGATTGTCATGGTTGTAGACGGCGACACGCAGGACGTCCGTTATTTTGCGACAGTAAATAACGGAGAATATGTAATCGGAGAATCTATCGGGATGAGCATCTCGTCGATAGGCCTGTCCGAAGAAAAACTGATCAAGGAGTTTAACGGAGACCAGTTTTTCAGAAACAAGCTTTATTTCATGTCCGTGAAGCAGATGGGTGGTCGTTTCTTCATCACCATGAAGCCGCAGGACTTCATGTCCCGCAACTACAACATCTCCGTATTGATTATAGTTGCCGCAACACTTCTGTTCTATTGTGTTCTTCCGTATCTGGCGTGTCGTGGAAATATCGGCAAGAAGAAACCAAAAACGGCCGCACCGGCCCACACTGCCTTTGGGAGTAAGGTGGAGGAAGTCAAGAAGGATGTCAGACTGCTGTTCGGCGATGTCTTGAGAACGAAGAAACCGTTCTTCGAGGAGCGCTGGTCCAACGACTGCAAGAAATGGAAGGAGAAGACGGTGCCGGAGAAGTTCCCGATTATCGTAAGGAGCGTCCTGTTCGTCGCACTTCTGGCAATCACGATCCACTATATGGTGTCCGGAGACGATTCAATCTGGTACTACTGCATTAATGGTGAATGGGGCGGTGGAATCAACCTCTACACAATCACATCCTGCATGCTTACCATCTGCGGGCTGATAATAGCCAAGGCTGTCATCCATAAACTGTTGTTTATGATTGCAAAGGCCTCCAACAGGAGAGGAGAGACCCTCTGCTACCTGCTCGACAGATACTGTCCGTATGTCGGTTTCCTTGTGGGTCTGTTCGTTTGCCTGTCCAATTTCGGAATCAACCCCAAGACCCTTACGCTGACCGGCGGAGCGGTCGGAGTCATCTTCGGCATAGGATGTCAGACGATTGTCGCCGATATCCTGGCAGGTTTCATCATGACGATAGAAGGTGTTGTGCATAACGGAGATCTCGTGGCGCTTGCAGATTCGAGGCTTATCGTAGGAAGAGCTCCGGTACCAGGAAGCGGCCCGGGAAGCATTTCGGGAGGAGGCATCGGTCCGGCCAAGGACGAATCTATGATTGTCCTTTGTGTCGGAACCAGAACGATAAAGCTCAAGTGCGGAACCGGCGAGAAGGTCATCAGGAACAACGAGTTCAAGAACTACGTGCTACAGCCTGTCGACTGATTTTCCCGTCCCGAAGTATGCGTTCAGAACACTGGGATTCATGACGGCGAATGATTCCCTTACGGCAGCCAGATGGTCTTTTGTTGCGCCCTTGGGCCTGGACCCGGCTGCCTTTTCCATAAGTTCACTATAGTACAAGGCGCCGTCTACCGGCGTTTCGACGGTCCTGA